>NZ_JBBNNA010000009.1:0-81313 GCF_040098065.1 Collinsella sp. CLA-JM-H32B
TCGGTCACCTGGAACATGGGAGACGGCGGTCGACGAAACTGGAGAGGAGGTATTACGAGCTCCTGTGCGAATTGAAGGGAGCGCTCCCGCAAACTGCCTATTGACAACTTATAGGAGCGTCGGTTTTGTTTTTCTGTAAAGT
The DNA here is from genome assembly GCF_040098065.1 of Collinsella sp. CLA-JM-H32B. Lineage (NCBI taxonomy): Bacteria > Bacillati > Actinomycetota > Coriobacteriia > Coriobacteriales > Coriobacteriaceae > Collinsella > Collinsella sp. CLA-JM-H32B. The sequence continues at coordinate 143 of NZ_JBBNNA010000009.1, forward strand.
AGCGTGCTCGGGTTCAGGCGATTTATCGTAGTAAACCGGCATAGTTTTGGACGTGGCGGCAATGTTGCGCAACAAGAATCACGATTTCTCCCGTACGGTGTAGTTGGAAGAACTGCGCGGGCGCATTGCGGCTGCGACGAGAGACGGGAGATGCGATGTATTGCACCAAGTGCGGAGCTCAGATACCCGATGGCTCCACGTTTTGCACAAGCTGCGGCGCTCGCGTGGGTGGAGTTGAGGACCAGGCGGAGCCCGTGGCGTTTCCAGTGGGGGACGCGCCGGCGTCCGCTCCTGTGGGACAGCAAACTCCTCAGGGTGCCCCGGTTCATATGGCGGCGCAGCCTCGTTATGAGGAGCCTATGACCGAGCCTGCCGAGGCCTCTCAGTCGTTTGTTCCGACGCCTCAGCCCAAGAAACCCAAGCACAAGGGCCGTATCGTCGCTGCCGTTATCGGCGGTGTTGCCGTTGTCGCCATTGTCGCCGCTATCGTGATCGTGCCGCGTATTGGCGCGTCGTCCGAGGTGACTTCGGGCGGCAAGGGCTACGTTGTCTGCGCGTGCGAGACTAAAGTGCTGCCCAAGAACAGCAAGGGCAAAAAGCTTAAGAGCTATACCGTTGAGCTGGCGCCGGTGTCCGGCAAGGGCAAGAGCTACACCATTAAGGTCGATGGCGAGGACGGCTTTGCTATGGAGGACTTTGGCGAGCTGCCCGACCAGAAGTACCAGATGACCATCACCTCGGGCAAGGGCAAAAAGAAGAGTACGACCACCATGAAGGTCGACTATACCAAGGAAGGTTCGGACGCCCCTAAGAGCGTTGAGCTCACGCAGTCCAAGAAGGAGGCCAAAGCCTCTGCCAAGGCAGCGGTCAAGACGGCAAACGAGCTGTTCACCGACAGGATTCTCGAGTACCAGAAAAAGTACGGCGAGGGTGAGGCTGTCGGGTTCGATGAATATGCGTATGGAGCCCAGGGTGTTGCTTACGCCAAGCTCATTGACTTTGATGGCGATGGTCAAGATGAACTGCTGATTGAGTATTCGGATGAGCCAGTGGACCGTGGGGATAACGCAGCCGCTGCGCATCTTGAGGTCTGGGCGTATAAGAATGGCGAGATTGAGAAGGTCTACACGCCAGAGGTAAACGTATCTCATCAGGAGGCGTGTGTGTCTGTCTGGCTTGATGAATACGAGGGCAAGATTGGTTTTTCGCAGTGGTATGACCATGGGACAGCAATTAAGCAAAGCGATCTCTCTGGCGAAAGTGGTCCTTCTGCTCACGAATACCAAGTTAAATTCATTGGCTACGACGGCAAGTCATTCAAAGCCATGACCGACCTTGTTGCCCCGAATGAAGTCGGTTCTGCCTCTTTGGGCGGTTTTGGTTTCTTGTATGCCGACGAGAGCTCGGTTAACAGCACCATTGGCACGGTGGCCACGACGCTGGAACAGCTGAAGTCGAAGGACTCTGACGATGCGCAGGCGAGCTACGAGGCCATCTCTGCCACGCAGGATGTCAGCTTTACGGCGCCGGTGGGCGAGGGTGCGCCTGATCCCGACGTTACGTGCCAGATTTCGGCTACGTGGACCTATCCTCAGGTAAAAGGCCAGGGTGTGGGTGTCGCCAAGTTCAACAAAGATATGATTCAGCTCGTCGCTGATGCGCTTGACGCGAGCAAGCAGGCGACGCCATATGATGAGAGCCATCGTGTGACCACGGTGTATTACGCTGAGATAGTCTCGATTGACGGGGATATCGCCTGTGTGCGTACCTACACCGATAGCTATCAGCCTCCGTATCGCTCGGAGCAGGCGACAAGGTCGGCATGCTATAACCTCAAGACAGGCGAGCAGGTTTCGCTCGAGGACTCGCTCGCACAGCACGGGCTCTCGTTTGACACCCTCAAGAGTGAGGCTAAACAGGCGATTAAGGCTGCGAAAACTAATATGTATTCTTCATACGCCAATAGCTACGAAGATGATGACAACTTTACCGAGGACCATTTCTACTACGACGGCAAAGGCTATGTTGTGGTGCTCGATACCGGTGTATTTGACTGCGACGCATGGGGTACACACGATCTGGTGGCACATGCTTTTGACTCGAGCTATTCCAGCGGCCAGGACGTGACCCCCGAGTATCCTCGCTATACGTACACTCTTAACGAGTAAGACGAGGCTGCAGAAAGTGAACTGAACAGTCCCCGGCAACGCCAATGTAGCGCCGCCGGGGACATTTTAATGCAAATTGGCTCCGAAATAAGCTATCTGGGCCAGTCGCGCCACGAAAAGCGCCCATCTACTACGTTTGCCAGGGTTGGACCGACCATGGAGCGTTTTTTAACAATGCGACAAGACGTTTACCTGCGGTTTTGTTAACACAAATATGGCTATGGTTGGCACCCTTGGGTTAAACGTAGTAGATGGGCGCATTTTTTGGTGCACGGCCCAAGAAGGGATCATTAGCCGCGCTGGAGGCCGAAGAGTTTGGCGTTGCGCTCGGCGACCATCATGTTGATATCGGCGATTTCCATCTCGCCGTCAATGTAGGGCTGGTAGGTGCCGTACGGGTCGCCGGCTCCCAAGCTGCAGCTGCCGCAGTTGTCGCAACTGCCGTTGCCGCAGCCAGCGAGCGCTAGCTTGATGATTTTCTCACGTTCGGCACGCGTCGTGTCCTTGATGAGCTTGCTTTTTGCCATGACGTATCCTCGATTCGCTTGTAACCGTCAGCCGCGCTTGTCTTGTAGATACCGGCGGGCTTTGCCCATCATAGGCTTTTGCGCGGGTAGAATGCATGGATAACTTGATGCTTACGGGCGACGGAAAGGAATCGTTGCATGGACCAGGATAAGACGACCGTAATGGGTGGCTACGGCTCCCCGCGGACGGGCAATGGCGCCGATGAGACCCGCGTCGTGCCGAATCCCGGCTACGCTGCCCCCGATACGACGCAGGCGTCGGCCGATCCCACGCGCGTTGTGAATTACGGAAACGCAGCGCAGGACCCGTATGGCGCCTCGTCGCAGAGCCCCTACGGCAACGCGGCGGCAGACCCCTATGATGACCTGCTGCAAAATCCCATTCCGCAACCTCAGCAGACGACATATATGCCGCGCACGGCACAACCGCGCTACGAGTCGCGCGACCGATATGCGCGCGAGCCGTATCGTGAGTATCCCAAGTCCATCCCCCAGTATGGCGAGGACGAGGAGAAGAAGCCTTCGCGTTCGTCGAGCGTGATCAAGAAGATCCTCATCGTGCTGGCGATCTTCTTTGCCTTGTCAGTTGTGTTTGCCATCGTGTCGGGCATGCTCAACAAGCGGGGCTCCACGACTGATACCACGGCCGAGCAGACCGAGACTACCCAGTCCGGCACCGTCGACCTGAGCGATATCCCGGGTCAGTACTGGTCCAACGCCAAGAAGCTCCTCAAGTCGCGCGGGGCCGATCTTTCGAATGCCGTGATTCTGACCGACGACGGCTCGACGCCCGTTGTCGATGCCAACTGGGTCGTGACGTCTGCCTACTATAACGACAACGGCAACCTCGAGATTCAGCTCACGCGCAAGGACAGCTCGTCGGGCAATGCGTCCGGCGACCAGGGCGGCGCGGACAGCTCGAGCTCCAACACGCTGGAGGATCTGAGCAACAAGGCGCAGGAGCTTGGGGACAAGGCCCAAGAGCTGGGTGACACGGCTCAGAATCTCGGCGATACCGCACAGAACCTGGGCGATATGGCAACGAACGCCTGGGACGCCCTGCAAAATGGCATTTCGGGCGCGCAGGGGAACTAGCGATCGAGCGGCTAGAGCCTTAGCGGTGCAAACAAAAACGGGGCGCAGGATCGCGTGACCGGGCGCATAGGCGCGTTGGTCGGCGGTCCTGCGTCCCGTTTTGTTGTCGATTACAGCTGCTCGGCTGGACGCTCGGGCGAGCTGAAGCCCGAGTCAAATGTGACGACGCACGAGGCGTCGGGCCGACGTTCGTGCACGATGCGCGTGACGAGCTCCAGCAGCTCCTCGTCGGATATGTCAAAGCCGTCGGGACGCACCAGGTCAAACGAAACGAACCCGTCGTGCTCGTGCAGGTCGTGGATGGAGAGCGCGGGATCGATTTGCGCTATGCCGCGCTTGACCCAGCCACGCAGGTCGTCGCCGGTGGTGGCGATGGGGTCGCAGTGCAGCGTGATACCGATGCCCATCTGATGCTTGATATCGTGCTCGATGGTGTCCAGAATCTCATGGTGCTCAAACGCATCGCCCTCGCCGGGCATTTCCACGTGTGCGCTAGCAAATTGCCGACCGGGGCCGTAGTCGTGCACCATCAGGTCGTGCGTGCCTAGGACCTGCGGATACGACATGATCTTGTCGCGGATTGCCTGGACGAGCTTGGGGTCGGGCGCTTGCCCCAACAGCGGGCTGATGGCGTCGCGCACCAGGCCCATGCCGCTGATGCAGATGAAGATGCCCACGCCCAGGCCCGCCCAGCCATCGAGGTCAAAGCCGGTCGTCTGCGAAATAAGCGCTGCGGCTAGGACCGAGGCCGAGGTAATGACGTCGTTTTTGGAATCCTGCGCCGTGGCGATAAGCGTCTCGGAATCGATGCGGTTGCCCAGCGTGCGATTGAACGCAGCCATCCAAAACTTGACGAGCATGGACAGGATAAGGGCTGCCATGGAGAGCGCCGAATACGCGGTGGGGGAGGGCTTGATGATCTTGGTGACCGACTCCAGGATCAGGTTGATGCCGACGGCGCAAACGAGAACGGCGACAAACAGCCCCGCTAGGTACTCGTAGCGGCCGTGGCCGTAGGGGTGCCCCTCGTCGGCCGGGCGGCTGGCAAGGCGGAATCCGAGCAGGCTCACGATGTTGCTCGAGGCGTCGGAAAGGTTGTTGAAGGCATCGGCGATAAGCGAGACGGAGCCCGCGAGCAGACCAGCTATGCCCTTGGCCAGGCACAGCGTGATGTTGAGCCCGATGCAGATGAGGCTTGCGGCAAAACCCGCATTGGTGCGGCAGGAGCTATCGACCGGCTCGCTTTCGCTGCCGGGAACAAGCATATGTACCAGCCGATTTACAAATAGCATGGCGTATCTCCTCGCATTCTTATTAAGGGGATAGTGTAGCTCGCACAGACGCAACGTGTACCGATGCTCAGAAAATGCAGCAATGGTCTGCCGGCGCTAACGGGCGCGAGGCGGAGGGGGGACGACTGCTCACGCCCGTTCGAGCTCACCGCGTCTTCCCGTCCGACCGAGTGCTCCATTTTGGGCCACATGGGTATGGGCACGTGCCGATTTGCTCGACATACTTAATGTCGACAGCCCTGTGCAAAGGAGGACGTTTCCATGGACGAGATGTTTGCCATTAAATGCCAAAACTGCGGCGGCCCCATGTATTCGCACCAGGCAAAGCGCAGCTTTGAGTGCGCTTATTGCGAAACGGTTATTCCGTGGCAAGCGGACGCCGGAGAGCCCAAGAGCGCCCTGGGTATCCGTCATACGCCGCTGACGGTGGTTGATGGGCTGCTCAAGCTCACACACGTTTCGCAGCTCGAGCGCCCGGAGGACCCGGACTGGTATTTCTTCAATTCGTACTGGCGCAATCAGTCGGTCCTGGAGCATCTGCTGTGGGAAGATCGCGGAACGGCGCAAGAGTTCCAAGATGCCACGCACGTGAGCATCCCGTGCCCCTTCTGCGGTGCATCCTTTGAGGGGTCATCGACTCAGCGCGTGTTTGAGTGCCCGTCATGCGGCAATAAGATCGGCGTTGCCGACCTGCTCAAGCCCGGTACGTTTAGCAAACGCCTGACCATGGGCGTGGGTGCCGAATACGTTCCCGAACAGGGCGTCCCCTGCGAAATCTCGCCTCAGCAGGCACGTGCCAACGCGCTGCAGCTGGTGCGCCAGTACCCCGACGCCTTTGCCGGGCACGACGTAGAAGACGCGATCCAAAATGACATGATGCTCTTCTATTTCCCCATGGCGCTGGCGGACCTGCGCATGATGGCGTCCTTCCCGGGCAAGGGCCTGAGCAAGGAGACCCTGGTGTATTACGAGGTGCTCGACTGGGCATATCCCAGGGCCAACTACCTGGATGTTCGCCTTATGGGCATTTTGGGGCCGTGGGACTTTGGCAAGGTTGGGCCGTTCGATCCCGCTATGCAGGAGGGCGACTTCCGCGTCGTTTCCGTCGATGCGTCTACCAAGGACCAGGTGGTCATTGATAAGCTGGCGCTCGATGTTGCCGGCAACGATGCCGAGGCGGTGCTGGGGCTCAATAAAAAGAGCATCCGCACGTGGGCGCGCAAGGCCCGCAAGCATAAGGACGGCCTGGTGATGGTGCCGGTCTACTTTGTCGATCGTCCGGCGACGGACAGCCGCGATGGCGAGCAGGTGCGCATTGCTGTAAATGGCCAGACGGGTCGCGCGGCAGCGGTGGTGTTTAGCGACAAGCGCGAGACGCATGTGGTGGCACCGCTCAATCCCAACGTGATGCTGTCGAGCGAAAGCACCGTGCACGCCACGCCCATCGAGGTCAAATACGTTAAATCGTCGTTCCTATACCAGATCGTGCGCCGAGGAGGCGGTGAGCAACCGCGGCAGGCGGCGGCAGCTGCCGAGGGTTCCTACCGAGAGGAAAAGTCCAAGCGCCGCGGTCTGCTGGGTGCGCTATTTGGGAAATAGGGAGTAGTGCTGGGGTGTCGGGCTGCATCACAAGGTCATTAGATGAATTTAAAAGTGCTGGGAACGTGCTACCATTGCCGATAGCCTTAATCTTGTAGAAGCGGAGGCCGGATTATGGGTTTTGCGGATCAGCAGCTTCAGATTCAGGTACCGTATTCTCCTGACGACACGTTTAATGCCTTGAAGGCAGTTATGGAAAAGCTGCCTAAAGTAAAAGTTGATAGCGCATCGCCCGCAACAAGAACAGTTGCAGCCGAGATTGGTATGAGCCTTTGGTCCTGGGGTGAAAATATCAGTATTTCGGTTGTTCCAGTTGAAGGCGGATCTGGCGTTACTGTCAACTCGTCATCTAAGGTCAGGACAAACGTATTAAACGGGGCAAAAATGCAAAGAATATTGCCGAGATAGTCGATGCCCTATCGAAGGAGCTCGAGCAGTATCCGCAGGTTTCACAGACTATTGAGACGCTGGTGGATAGTGGTGATGTAGTTGCAAGGCCCGAGAGACTTGCAGCGCTGCGTGATAGTGGAGTACTTACCGAGGAAGAGTTTGCTGCAGAAAAGGCGAAAATCCTTTCGTAATTAGACACGATGGTTGGATTTGCTTTCTGTTATTGAACTTGTTTATACCAGGCTGAAAACATCGTGTGGAATAAAAGTGCGCAGTAGCCTCGCCTTATACGGCAATAGGGACCTCTTTTGGGCGCCCTGCCTTTGGTGCGTCGGCGAGTCGTGCCTCGATGGAAGCTTTTGACACCATGCGCTTGGTGCCGTCCTTCCATGAATCCAACATTCCTGCATTTATCAGTTGCGATACCCGTGCTGAGCTAACACCGAGCATACGCGCGGCATCCGCTGCGGTGACGGCGGGGATGTCGCCGAGTTCGCGACTGACGGCCACGGCGATAATCTTGCCACCGTGCTGCGGCTCGTGGCCAAAGTCCGGCGCAGGCAGGTCGACGCCGCCCATTAGGTGGTCATCGACCATGCATGCGAGAAAATCAGCGGCGCTTTCGACAGCGTCGTTTAGGTCGGAGCCAAACGTTCCTCCTCCGCCCAGCGAGCCACATGGCACAGCGTCGACAACGCCGTCCGAATCAAAGAACTCGAATTCCCATACGTAAACCATGTAAGACCTCCTCCGATGCCGGCGATTTGAGGAACATCCTAAGAGCCCACCAAGCGCATCGAACATCTTTATTGTCTTTAGTTTAAAGCCTCGTGCGGACACGATTTTGGTGCTCTGCGCACGACCGCGAAAAGGGTTTGCGGTGGCCAAAATGTGGTCATAGAGATGGTTTTATCGAACTCCATGGGGGTGGCGCGCGTGGATAACAACACGTTGCTGTTTCACGATAAGGGCGCCGGCGTTTTCAAGGGAATAAGCATCTATCCCAATCGCATCGAGGCGGTCGTGAAGAACGACTTCTTCGGTACCCATACCAAGATCGTCTACCTCAAGGATATTACGGGTGTCAACAGGGTCAAGGGTAAGCGCGTGCTCCTCCGTAATAGGTTGCTGACCGCCTGTTCCTACAGGCTGAGCAGTCACTCCCAGGCTCAGGAATTTGTGAACGTGCTGAACATGGTGATGTGACCGGGCACTTTCGAACACAAAAAACCGGGATGCAAGGAGTCGCACCTTGCATCCCGGCTGAGCTAAAACGGCGCTGCTGCATGCCGTTGGAGCTTTAGCGCTTGATCTCGATATCGTCGAGCTTGACGTCCATGGCCTCGGTCTTGGCCTCGGCGATGTCATCGGCAAATTCCAGGGACTTCATCATGGTCTCGACGGCGTCCTTGTGCTCCTCGACGTTGTCGATGCTCACGTAAACGCTGCCGCCGCCTGCTTCGGTGAAGTACTCAGTCGTCACGCCGCCCGAGTGTGTATAGGAAGCGTTGCGCCAAGTCTTGCCGTTGTACTTGACGGGGTCATTCTCGGTCCACTCAAAGTTGGCCTTCCATTTGGCCTCGTAGTCGAACAGCTCGTCGGCGTTCTTGTCGGAGTCGAAGACAGGGATGAAGCGATCGCTGGCGTGCTCGCTCTCGGTGAACTTAAACTGGGCCCTGTCGGCGGTGTCGCCTGCGACGTCGGTGATCTCGACGCCCTCGGGGACCTCGACCTTAAACCAAATGAAGTCGGTCCTCATATCCACGGCTGGCTTTTCTGCTCCGCCGCCACCGCCACTGCCGGTAGCGCCACCGCTTCCGCCACAACCCACCAGGGCAACCGCGGCAAAGAGACTGATGCAGAGGGTGAGAATCGCAAAGGCCTTCTTTTTCATGGTCGTGTCCTCCTCGATCTGTAACCGCCCATGGATTACCTGCCTTTACTGTACGCGCGAGCGGCTCGTTCGGGTGGGCCATGTGTCCCATTCTGGGGGCCGGATTTGCGCCGACAAGTGGCAATATGCCCGGGCGTAAAAGAGGGGAGGGCCGGCCGATCCGATCCTCCCCTGGCTGGGCGTCCGATCATTTAATGACTGCGCATGCGATGCTGCGTGCGAGCCCCTAATGCTTGATCTCGATGCTCGAAATCTCGACTTCGCGTGCCTCGGCAACTGCCTTCGCCATGTCATCGGGAAACTCGATGGAGTTGAGGAGCGCCTCGGCTTCTTTCTTATGCAGATCGAAGTTCGAGATGAGGACGTAGACGCTTCCCGGCTCAACGTCGGTAAAGAGGAGGGTTGAGACGCCGCTGTTGTCCTCGTACGTTCCGACGAGCCACGTCCTGCCGTTATACTCGACGGACCCGCCATCCTTCCACTGGAACGTATCACCTTTCTTTTCTGCCTGGTCGGCGTGGGATTCCTCTGCCGTCAGCGCTTTTTTCCAAACGGGGATAAAGCGATCGGCCGAACTATTCTCGTCTTCGGGGAAGGTGAGCTGGACCCTGTCGGCATTCTTGCCGGCGGAGTCGCTTACGCCAACGCCCTCGGGCATCTCGACCTTAAACCAGATAAAGTCGGTCTTCTTGGCGACGGGAGCCTTTTCCTTGCCCTCGCTCTTGGATGCGCTGCTGCCCCCGCCTCCGCTTGACGCACTTCCGCCGCAGCCGACAAGGGCAAATGCGGCAAAGAGGGCGATGCAAAGGGAAAGGATCGATAGGGTCTTTTTCTTCATGGTGGCGTCCTCCTTGTCTGCCGATGACATCACGGCGCCGCGGGTTGTTGGAGCCGTTGGTGTATGTTGCTATTCGCAAGCGTGACGGATGTCGTTGTGTGTGGTGCGGCGATACCTCCGTTCTTAGTTTTCGGCCGTTGCGCGGCCGTGCCCCAACGGGTTCCTTACTTATAGATATGCCCCAGCTTGTGCTGCCCGGGAGTCTCGAAAGGTGGGCCATGTGTCCCATGTTTGGGGCAGGCGCATGGGACGGCACGGCTCGGCATCGGCTTTTTCATGTTGCGCAACAGCGCCCTGGGTGGGGGCGTATAGACTTGGCTGTGACAAAAGCTAAACCACGAAAGGTCGAACGATGTTCTGTCAAAAATGCGGACAGCAAGTTCCCGATGGATCGACGTTTTGCACGCATTGCGGGGCGTCGCTTGCGGGTGGCTCCGCGCCGACGCCTACGGGCGCTGGTCCTTCCTCTGCCCCGGGCCTGACCCAGTCGATGCCGCCGGTCGCGCCTGCGCCTCAAAAGCCCAAGAGCAAGGCGCCGGTCATTATCGCTGTGGCATGTGCTGTTGTGGTTCTCATCGGTGGCGGCACGGTGTTTGCGCTCACGATGCTTAACGGGTCCAAGAGCTCTGACACGCAGATTTCGGTGATCGATACTGGGTCTTCGGACGAGAAAGATTCTTCTGCTAAGAAGAAGGATGACAAGTCCAAGGCCAAGGAGTCTTCGTCGTCGGATGACGAGGCCGTTCCCGAGGACGAACCGGCATACTACGGCTCGGGCGATTCGGACGATTACCTGACCGACGTGCATACGTACACGAACGACATGCATCCTTATAGCATGTCGATTCCCAACCGTTTTGAGATGGAAGATACTCCCAGCGGCAGCAGCACAAGGTACGAGGATCCGGAGACGGGTTTTGTGATCAGCCTGTCTGGCTACGTCAACATTAACGACGAAACTGCACACGAGATGTTTGTCGATGAGGACACCTCGGGCAAGGCCGACCTCTATACCGCGGAGGGCGACAACTGGTACGTGGTTTCGTGGCGCGAGGGCGACATGATTACGTACACAAAGACGATTGTCACGGATTCGACGGTCGCCACGGCGTCTCTGGAATACTCGACCGCGAACAGCGACATGGGGTCGAAGATTATCGACACGCTGCTGCCGACATTCCAGGTGGACTAGGCATCCGTGCCTATAACCGGCAATCGGAAACGCCGATAGCCAGAGCTCCTGATCTGTTACCGCCTATGGATTACCCGCCTTTACTGTACGCGCAAGTGACTCGTAAGGGTGGGCCATGTGCCCCGTGTTTGGTGCGGTGGGGCGGAGCGTGGCCGGGGCTGCGAATCTTGACGACGGACGCAGCCGGTTAGTCATCGTGGGTGCCTCGCCACAGCTTTTTGTGCAAAAAGGGGTCCGCACCTTTTGCGGTGCGGACCCCTTTGCGTTGCAACAAGTTGCTGCGGCGTGTTTCGAAGTTGAAATTACTTGCGAACCTTAGACACGACAGCGCTGGCGACAAAGCAGGCGATTGCCATGATGCCCATAGCAGCGACGATGTTGGCGGAGGCGTCACCCGTGTTGGGCAGAGCCTGCTTGTTTGCCTTGGTCTTATTTGCAGGCTTGCCGGCAGGCTTGTTGTCGGAAGGCTTGGGCGCGGGCTCGTCCTTCTTCCACTGGGCGTAGAGCGTCACAGGAGCGGAAAGCTCAACCGTAGCATCCGCGGCATAGCTTGTGCCGGAGCCATTCTTTGCGGTGTTCCAGCCCACGAAGGAGTGGCCCTTGCGCACCGGCTGCTCGGCCGTAACCTCGGCTTCGGTGACGCACTTAACGGGTGCGAATTCGGCAGCCTGCTCATCCTCGGAGCCGTTCAGGTCGTAGGAGAGATCGTAGGCCTTCTCCACGAAATCAGGCTTGACGAAGCCGCAGTACTTGCACTTAGGGGTCCCCGTGCGAGTCCAAGTACCGGCATTGTCAGAGGCCCACTCGGTGTAGGCGACATCGTAGGCGTTGTCATGCTCGCCGTCGGTGTAGCTGTGGGTTTTCTTCTCGCCTTTGAACGTCTCGCCTTTTTTGGACCACACGAGAGTGCCGTCAATCTTGACATCGGTACGGCCGGTGTTGTTGCCCGACTTGCCACCAAAGCCAAAGAGCTGCGAGCAGGTGGTCCTGTCGCGCGCAGCCGTGACGGTATTATTGCCAGTAATGTTGAGGATGAACTTGTGGTCCCCCATAAGAGAGTCGTTGATATTCAACGCCTGCTTGTCTTTGTCGCCATTCGAGTTGAACGTGCAATTATTCACGTTAACGGTGATGTCCTGCGTGCTGGCTTCTCTGTAGACGTTGATGACCTTACCGGTTGCGTTAAAGGTGCAGGTGTCAAACGTCATGACCGGCGAGCTGTAGGTCCACAGGGAATAGTCTCCATCAGGGGCGTTGAACGTAGTGCTGTTGAACTCAGCGGAGGTGTAGCCCCAGTAGAACGTCTTGCCGTTAATGACACAATGGTCAACGACAGTCTTATTGGCGCGGATGAAGCCAAGGTAGTCTGCGTTGCCGGAACGCAGCGTCATCTTCTCGAACGTTACAGTGCCGGCGCCATCGAAGGAATAGTCGCCGTTGTACTCGGTGCCAAAGTTGGCGGGATCGGGCACGAGTGCGCCGATGTTCCATGCGGTTTTATCGTTTCCCTGGCCCACAAAGGTGAGGTCCTTGTCCTTGGTGTGGCCCACGGAGCTCACGCCGTAGAGGGTGTAGTTCACCTCGCCGAGCTTGATGGTGTCGCCGCTTTCCGCCTCGGCGGTGGCGGTGGCAAGATCGTTGTAGCTTGCACCGGTGCGGGCATTGGTGATCGTGCTGGTAGCGCCGTCTGCAAAAGCAGGCGACGCGAGGCCTATCAAGACAAACGCAGCGGTAACAAACGCAGCGATCGCACGATATGCCGTTCTGGTTAACGACTTCATGCTGACACTCCTTTTATTCCGGTTTTAGCCAACATATATAGTTTAGATTCTGTAAATTTTTTTCCGAGCGTGTTAAAAATTAGATTGCCGATAAGTTATAACCACACAGTAAAAACACAGGAATTTGTAAAATGTTGCAAGTGTTTTTGCAACAAAATTGCGTCAGCGACAGCATTTTGGGCGGTTGCAACGCTCCCGCCTCTTGGGTGGATCGCTTGCCGACTGCGCGACGGTGCCACTTTAGGTGGAATTTTCTATTGCCGGCAATCGAAAACGGCGATAGCCGAGGCTCCTGACAGCCGCTTTCTTATGGGTTAGACTGGGCTTCGAAAAATCCGATGAATGGGACAACTGCCTCCTGGCATCGTTGCCCCATTTTTATTTTGGCGTGTTATGGCCTCGACTGCCGGCACGCCAGATAGAGGTGTTTCGATGAGCCAAGAGATGATGGATAAAACCTGTCGCGGTTTTGCCGAGGCGTTGGCTGCACGCGAGCCGGTTCCCGGCGGCGGCAGCGCCAGCGCGTTTGTGGGAGCGCTGGGTGCCTCGCTGTGCGGGATGGTTGCTCGCTATGGCGCGACGAACCCCACGCTTGCCGATCGCGCAGGCGATCTGACGCGTGCATTTGCCCAAGCGGATGAGTTAGCGCAGGAGCTTGTGGGTCTGGTCGCCGAGGATGTTCGCGCCTACGGGCAGGTGTCGGCAGCGTATGGTATTCCGCGTGAGGACCCGACGCGTGCGGCTGCAATTCAGGATGCGTTGCACGTGGCCGCCATGCCGCCATATCGGATCATGGATGCCTGCGGGCGCGCGCTGGCGCTGCTCGAGGACATGGCCGATAAGGGCTCGCGCCAGTTGCTGTCCGATGTGGCCTGCGGTGCCGTGTTCTGCCGCGCCGCCATGCAGGGCGCGAGCTTGACGCTCTTTGCGAACACCACGTCTATGAAAGACCGGGCACGCGCCGAAGAGCTCGAGGCGGCGTGCGATGAACTGTTGGATACGTGGCTGCCGCGCGCCGATGCGCTGGCGCGCCGCGCTGCTGACGCCGCAAGGAAGAGGGGATAGCCATGGCAGAACTGCTGAAGGGTGCTCCCGTTGCCCGTGCTTTGACCGAGGAGCTCGCTGCTCGCTGCGCGGCTTTGCGTGAGCGCGGCGTTGTTCCGACGCTTGCTATCGTGCGCGTGGGCGAGCGCGAGGACGACCTATCCTACGAGCGCGGTGCCCTCAAGCGCTGCGAGAAGGTTGGCATTGAGGCTCGCCGCGTATTGCTTCCCTCCGATGTTTCGCAGGATGAGCTGCTGGCGGCCATCGAGGGCATCAATGCCGACCCTGCTGTTCACGGCTGCCTGCTGTTCCGCCCGTTGCCCGCTGGGCTTGACGAGGATGCAGTTGCCGCGGCACTCGATCCCGTCAAGGACGTTGATTCCATGACGCCGGCCTCGCTGCTTACCACGCTTTCGGGGCGAGGCGAGGGCTTTGCCCCCTGTACGGCCGAGGCCGTGCTGGCTTTGCTGGACCATTATGGCGTGGAACTGGATGGGGCAAAGGTCGCAGTCGTCGGTCGATCGCTGGTGATTGGCCGTCCCGTTGCCGCCATGCTTACGACCCGCAATGCCACAGTGACGACGTGTCATACGCATACGCGCGACTTGGCTGCCGAGTGCCGTTCTGCCGACATTGTTGTTGCTGCGGTTGGACGTGCGCGCACGATTGGCGCGGATGCGGTTCGCGAGGGCCAGACAACCATCGATGTGGGCATTAACTGGGACGAGGCCGCCGGCAAGCTGGTCGGCGACGTCGATTTTGATGCTACGGAGCCGATCGTTAACGCCATCACGCCCGTGCCGGGCGGCGTGGGGGCTGTAACGACAGTGGTTCTTGCCAAACACGTGATTGAGGCGGCGGAGCGCGCATCGAAATAGGCGTTTTGGGCTGTTTGAGGGGGTTAGACATATACCACGTGGGCAAAAAACGCCAAATATAAGTACTGTTGCCAAGATAGTCACATATGTTTTAGGTCATTTTAGCTCTCTATCGGTATTTATTATCGATAGAGAGCCTATTTTATTGGACTTATGAGGAATTACTTTGTCAAGCTTTTGAACAAATGTAGATTATCGACACCTGCATTCGCTTAAATTGCTGCTACTAAATTTGTGACAGTACTCATATTTGGCATTTTTTGACCACAGGGATCTCGAGGGGCTCGAGGGGTCGCGGTTTCGCCCTTTTTGCTCCGAAGCGATACACTGTTGCCGTTTGATTTCTTCGCTCAAGGAGGATGCGCATGCCGTGCACAACGATTTTGGTTGGTAAGAACGCGAGCTACGACGGGTCGACGCTTGTCGCCCGCAATGAGGACTCGTCCAACGGGGTGTTTGAGCCCAAGCGCATGCGCGTGGTACATCCCGACGAGCAGCCGCGCGTCTACACGAGTGTCCTGAGCCACCTGTCCATTGAGCTGCCCGACAACCCCATGCGTTACACAAGCGTCCCCGACGTTGTCCCGGGTCATGGCATTTGGGCCGAGGCCGGCTTCAACGAGCTCAATGTTGGCATGTCCGCAACCGAGACGCTCACCACCAACGAGCGCGTCCGCGGCGCCGATCCGCTCGTGGACTACGTGCCCGCCAAGGGCAACGAGGGCGAGGAAGGCTATGTTCCGGCGCAGCCCGGCGGTCTGGGTGAGGAGGACATGGTGACCCTGGTGCTGCCGTATGCCAAGTCCGCCCGCGACGGCGTGCGTATCCTGGGCGACCTCCTCGAGCGCTATGGCACCTATGAGAACAATGGCATTGCCTTTAGCGACGTTGACGAGATCTGGTGGCTCGAGACCATCGGCGGCCACCACTGGATCGCCAAGCGCGTGCCCGATGACGCCTATGTGACCATGCCTAACCAGCTGGGCATCGACAGCTTTGACCTGGACGACGCCGAGGGCGCCCAGGCCGACCACATGTGCTCTGCCGACCTGCGCACCTGGATGGCCGAGTGGCATCTGGACCTGACGCTGGGCGTCGAGGGCGACGGTCCGGCGACGGTCTTTAATCCGCGCGAGGCCTTTGGCTCGCACAGCGACAGCGACCATGTCTACAACACGCCGCGCGCCTGGTACATGCAGCGCTGCCTCAACCCAAGCGATGTGTGGGACGGTCCCGAGGCCGACTACACGCCCGAGAGCGACGACATCCCCTGGAGCCGCGTGCCCGAGCGCAAGGTGACCATCGAAGATATCAAGTACGTGCTTTCGAGCCACTACCAGGGCACGGAGTACGACTGCTACGGCAGCAAGGGCACGCCCGCCACGCGCGGCGCCTATCGTCCTATCGGCATCAACCGCAACAGCCAGCTCGCCGTGCTGCAGCTGCGTCCCTATGCGCAGCCTGCGTATCGCGCCGTGCAGTGGATGGCGTTTGGCTCCAACTCGTTTAACGCGCTCGTGCCGCTGTACGCCAACGTCGAGACCATGCCCGAGTACTATGCCAACACGCAGGCTCGCGTGACGTCCGAGAATTTCTATTGGGCAAATCGCCTGATCGGTGCCTTGGCCGATGTTCGCTTCCATGAGTGTGGTCGCGCGGTCGAGGACTATCAGGAGAAGGTCGGCGGCATGGGCCACAAGCAGATTCACGACGTTGACGCTGCCGCAGCCGCGCTGCCCGAGGCCGAGGTGCCCGCCGAGCTCGCCCGCGCCAACGAGGCCTTTGCCGAGCTCGTACGCGTGGAGACCGATACTCTGTTGGGCAAGGTGCTCTACACCACGAGCTGTGCCATGAAGAACTCCTTCGCGATGAACGATAACGTAAGGTAGAGTCGAACTTGCAACGAGCGAGCGGGGCAAACGCCGTCAAAGGCTTTGCCCCGCTCGATTCCTATCTTGGCGGTAAAACGATTTTGTGTCGTTCGCCCAATCTTGGGTACAAGAAGGCCAATGCAATTGTTCATGATTGGAGTCAACCATGGTTATGAAACTCGATCAGCTTGTTAACGGTGCCATCAACGTGGGCTTCGGTGCCGCCGCCGTTGCCGTCGAGGGCGGCAAGAAGGTTCTCGACGACCTCGGTACCAAGGGTGAGCAGGTCCGCAAGGATGCCGGCACCCCCGATATCGCCCGCAGTGTATCCGACATGTTCGAGCAGGCCGGCGGCACCATCTCCGACCTGACCGAGCGCCTGGGCATGCAGGGCGAGACTGCGGCACAGCGCGTGCTCGACGAGCTCATCCTGGCCCGCGTCCGCGTTATGACCGGCCCCGAGCGCACGGCCTTCCTGGCCCATGTGCGCGACATCGTCGATTCGGTCGAGGACAACGTGACCTCGGTGCCCGTCGAGTCTGTTGAGCCCGACGACGCAGAGGACGCCGAAGAGGCCGAGTAGCAGCGCAGATGGCAGATTCCACCACCGATTACAACAATCTAGATCCCTTGGGCGACGAGACGGCGGTTGTCGATGAGGTCGAGGCCGCCGTCTCGGGCGCTCGCAAGAAGCCGCGCGCTGTCGATATGGTCCCCGAGGAGCCCGACGCGATGGCGCCGGACGAGGAATACCAGCTCACGCCGGCGGGTCGTCGCGAACGCATCGGGCAAATCGTTCGCCTGGTCAAAAAGTACCGCGTATGGGATAACCTCACGCCGGTGCGCCTACGCCGCCTGCTCGAAGAGCTCGGCCCCATGTTCGTCAAGATGGGGCAGATTCTGGCTAACCGCTCCGAGATTTTGCCGCAGCGGTTTTGCGACGAGCTCCGTCGCCTGCGCTCCGACGTAGAGCCGGTGCCGTATGAGGTAGTGCTCCGCTGTCTGGAAGAGGAATACGGCCAGCGCCTGGGGCAGATGTTCGACGCGATTGACCCCAACCCGCTCGGAAGCGCGTCGCTCGCGCAGGTACACCGTGCCCGCCTGGTGACCGGCGAGGACGTGGCCGTTAAGGTGCAGCGCCCCGGCGCGCAGCAGGTGATGGCTCAGGACATCGACATCATCCGTTCGGTGGTGCGCATCGTTTCCAAGTTCGTCAATACTGATCAGTTTGTGGACCTGCACGGCGTGGTCGAGGAGCTGTGGACCTCGTTTCGCGAGGAGACCAACTTTTTGGCCGAGGCCAAAAACCTCAATGATTTCTATGAGTTCCACAAAAGCGTGCATGGCGTGACGTGCCCTAAATCCTATCTGGACCTGTGCACCGAGCACGTGGTGGTCATGGATTACGTTGACGGCATTTCGATCGCCGATCCTGAACGCCTGGTGGCCGAGGGCTATGACCTGGAAAAAATCGGCTCGGCGATTGTCGAGGACTATTCGACGCAGGTGCTCGATGATGGCTTTTTCCATGCCGACCCGCATGCGGGAAACATCATTCTCAAGGACGGCGTCGTTTACTTTATTGACCTGGGCATGGTCGGGCGCATGTCGAGTCACGACCGCGGTATCGTCAAAGATATGATCTTTGCCGTGGCCGAGGGCGACGTGCCCAAGCTCAAGGATTCGCTCATGCGCTTTGCCGTGACGCGCGGCGATTCTGCCGAGCTCGACCATTCGGCCTTTTTGTCCGACTTGGACTTTATCGTCGCCGACTTTGCGGGTCTTGACCTTAAGGATCTTGATATCGGCGAGTTTTTGACCTCGCTGCTAAATTTGGCGCGCAAAAACGACGTTGAGCTGCCGAGCGTGGTGACGATGTTCGCGCGCGGCATGGTGACGCTCGAGGGTCTGCTGACCGAGTACATGCCCAACGTCAACATGATCCAGATCATCCAGACGCACATCAAAAACGAGAAGAGCGCCTATGCACGCGTCCGCGAAATGGGGCGCGATCTTGCCGCGAGCAGCTATCGCGCGGCAAAAGGCTCGCTCGAGGCGGCCGAGTATCTGGGCTTGGCGTCGCGCATGCTCACGCGCGGCCAGCTTAAGGTAAACACACAGATCATGAGCAGCGATAAGGCGCTGCGACAGCTGGGTGGAATTATCGACCGCATGTCGATGGCAATTGTGATCGCTGGTCTGTTTATCGGTTCGTCGGTGGTGTACTACGCGCGCATCGAGCCGGTTGTGTTCGGTATCCCGGTTATTGGCTTTATGGGCTACGTGAGCGCGCTAGTGCTGGCGCTGATGCTGGGCCGCGAGATCTGGCGCAACAGCCACGGCGGCAAGCGTTAACGATTTCCCGGGGTCGGGGGAAACGGGTTATTTTGCCTCGCGTCGCGCCGGCGTGGGCTGGTCCGAACAAAACTATGCCGGTTTACGGGGCTGGAGTGCCGAACCTCGAGCATACCGAAATTCGCGCCTTTAAAACCGCAGGTAGATGAGTCGTAGGTTTTTAAAAATGACGGGTATGGTTGCGAGGTGCTGATTCAGCGCCGTAATCCGGCATAGTTTTGAAACGAATCGGGTTTAAAGGCCCGATGGCGTCCTTTCCTATCGCAAACCATAGCTTTTACCTTGGGCTTCGCCTGTGTGCGGGGCCCTTTTGCGTGCTACCATATCGACAGCAATAATCGATGGCCTAGATGGTGGTGCGGAGACGCACGAATGCGCGGTTTTCCTGCGTGTTTGGGAGAATCGGGGTGCAAGTCCCCGGCTGTACCAGTAACCGTAATTCCTCTTGGCCCGGGATGGTCACGTCGCAGATCGGACGGCGCGCCCGGGTCGGTAAGGTTAAGTCGGATCGCCTCCCATCTTGCACGCGACCGTGGCGCATGCCGCCGGTACGCGTTGGGCTCTGGAGGGAAGGGGGACCCCGATGGGGGTACTCGAGCGCAACTTGCGCGATGACGTGGGGCAGCCGCTGGGCAATGCTCCAAGTTCAGACAATAGGAGACAAATGGATATGTTTGAAGACGAGCGCCAGCGCGCCTCGTGGCGTCGCCATGGAGCGATTGCCCGTGGCGTAGCCAAGCGCGGTCTGGTGGCGTTCCTGGCTTTTGCCATGGCTTTTGGCACCACGCCGGCGCAACTTTGGGCCGAGGGCGCCGAGGGCATTGCCGAGGCCGTGGCGCAGGCTGCGACGGGCGGCGACGGCGCGACGGCCGACGAGGGCACTGTTGCCGACACCGACGCGAACGGTGCTGCGGCGAGCGCTGCTGCCGATGGCGTCGGCGCAGATCAGGGCGCAACTGCGAGTGCCGCGAATGGTGCTGACACCGCCGCAGACAACGCGACTGAGTCCGAGAGCTCTCCCGCGGTGCCTGCTGCCTCGGAGCAGAAGAACGCCGTTGCCGCCGCTTCTGCCACGACGCTTTCGAGCGAGGCCAAGGTCTATATCCAGGACGCCAAGGATAAGGACAACTCGTATTCCACGAAGTCTGGTGCGCTCAGCGCGGGCGATACACTCTGGGCAAATATGTTCGATGAGGTCGAGGACGACTGGTACGGCACTTCGACTGAGTCCGTTGCCAATCCCGGCACCTGGACTTACACCTGGCTCGCCGGCACGACCAGGGCCAGCGGCAATGTCGCCGACTACACCGAGGTCGTAGGCCACGAGCAGTCGCTCACCGTTACCGACGCTATGGTGGGCAAGTACTTCATCTGCAAGGTTACGGCAGACGGCAAGGACTACTATGGTCCCGCTGCGTACGGCTCGGGCATCAACGCTAATTACATCCCCGGTCCCGTGCTGGGCGTCGGCCAGATGGAGCTTAACAGCGTCAAGCTGAATAACGACACGCCGAGCATAGGCGATACCCTGACGGCGACTCCGTACATAAGCTATTATCAGCAAGCCCCCGCCGATGCCAAGGTCACCTACACGTGGTCCGCATCCACCTCGCAGTACTCGGGCTTTACCAAGATCGAGGGCGAGACGGGCGCTACGCTCGTGGTGGGCGACGACCTCGAGGGTAAGTACATTAAGGTCGAGGCCACTGCCGGCGTCAACACGGTGAGCAAGACCACTTCCAGTAAGGTCAAACAGGCCGGTGCGGTCGAGATTTCGGCCGTGTCCATTATCAACACCAAGGACAACACGAGCGTCTTTGCGGTGGGGGATACCGCTAAGGCTCGCGCCAAGGAGAAGGGCGGTGCGTCCGGCGCGTTCGTCGACGCGAGCAAGCTCAACTATCAGTGGCAGTGCTCTGACACCAAGAGTGGCACGTATACCGACATTGCGGGCGCCACGGGTGAGACCCTCGAGCTGACCGACGCTTTGGGCGGCAAGTACCTCAAGTGCAAGGTGTCTTCGAAGATCGGCTCTTATAGCTTGACCAACTCGACGGGCGCTCTCGTTGCGGCTACCGGTTCAATTAATATCACCAAAGCGTCCATGAGCCCCTCCTCGGGCAAAGTCGAGGTTGGTTCCACGATCACGGCGACCGCCACGGCGGGTTCCACCGACGTTACCACCGATTCGCATGTCACGTGGCAGTGGTATAAGGGCACCTCGAACACCGCAAGCTCGTGCAACACGCCTATCGAGGGTGAGACCGGCAACACACTGACAGTGACCGCTGCCCTTAAGGGCTACTACGTCGTGGCCAAGGCCAACGGCGGTTACGGTGAGCAGAGGCCTAACGGCTATTATGCGGCGGGTCCTGTTTCCGTTGCGGGTCAAGTGGAGCTTTACGACGTGCAGTTTGAGGGCTCTCCTGCCACCAACGGCGTGCACGTGGGCGATAAGCTCAAGACTAAGGTGCGCAAAAAGGACGGTTCGCGCTACAGCTATATCGACCGCACCGATAATGTGACCTACCAGTGGCAGTATGCAAATAGCAGCTCGAGCTCCGACTCCGCTTACACCGATATCCCCGGTGCCACCGAGGCCGCCTATACCGTTGACGCTGCCTATGCCGGTAAGTATCTGCGCGTGAAGGTGACGAGCGAAAACACCGTTTCCAGCACGCAGAAGAAGAGCTCATACGGCCAGACTGTTGCCCCTCTCGGCCCCGTGACGCTCAAGGGTCAGTACAAGCTGGCGGGCATTGAGCTTGCCGATAAGAACGTTACGCTGAGCGTGGGTTCAAAGATTACGCCGAGCGCGCAGGTTCCGGGCAGCTGGTCGGGCTCGACCAAGGACGTGCCCGACGATGCCGAGCTCACCATGGCGTGGTATGCCAAGGGCGAGGGCGATGCCGATTGGACCGAGCTTACCGACGGCATCGATACGACCGATGGCAGCCTGACTATTTCGGACGCGCTTGTTGGCAAGCGCATCAAAGTTACGGCGAGCGCCCTCGACAACACCGTTGAGTGGGTTTCGCCCGATAGCGTCACCGCGGCGGGGGAGTATAACCTGCTGCGCGTGACAACTACGCCGCAGATCAATAGCGATTCGACCCATCTCGTCTCGGGCGATAGCGTTAAGGCGACGGCGCAGGCCAAGCGCGCCGACGGTTCGACCACCAACGGCATCGACGTTACCGGCCAGGCGACTGTTGCCTGGTATGCGGCGGACGATGCGAAGGCTCCCGCGGCCGACTGGACGCTTCTGTCCGATATGTCGGGCGCCACGGCAACGGTTTCGGCTTCTGCCGCGGGCAAGTATCTGAAGGCTGTCGCCAAGAGCGGCAGCTCGACGGTCGAGCTCGTCTCCGCCAACAAGGTTATTGCCGCGGGCTCGCTTGAGGCTGCAGTCCAAAAGCTCAACAATGCTAACAAGCAGATCGCTGTTGATTACAGCACCAAGGGCGGCAACGTCAACGATGTTCTGAAGGCGCAGCTTGCCGACCTGGGCTTTACCGACGTTGACGTTAAGGTCTCCGAGGGCGGCGTTACCTTTAATGCCGAGGATGCTAAGGCCACGGTCGGCATCTCCGACGCTCAGGATAAGACCAACGGCGATGTGACGTTCTTCTACATCGACCCCAACGACTACACCGGTTACAACATCGACGGTCTGCGTAGCGCCGAGGTCGTGTTTGAGCTGTCGCGTGGCGACGAAACCGAATACTATCAGCCCAGCAAGACAGTGCAGGTTGCTTGGGACGAAGCCCGCGTTCAGCAGATGCTCGACGATGCCGCCGAGCAAATTGCCATAGGCTACGCTTCGGGCGATTCGGCCGAGTCCGTCACGTCGAATCTCACGCTTCCGTACCGCGCAGGCTCCAAGAGCAAGTTCGAGGTTGAATGGAAGAGCTCCGACGGCGATGTCATTTGGCCGTCCGGTTATGGCTGGGACGACTACACCGGCAAGGTGACGCGCGTCTCGAGCGATCGCGCCGTTACTCTGACCGCGACGGTTTCGTTTGTGAGCGGCGGCCCGTCTGACGTTAAGGGCTCGCACGACTTCACCGTAACCGTCAAGGGCGATCCCGAGAAGGTCGCCGCCGACAAGAAGGCGCTCCAGGAGAAGGTCGATGCGGCCTTTACCTACGACAACATCAAGTACTCCGGCACCGACACGGTCGCCAACAAGGATGGCTTGACCGCCGATCTGCAGATGCCGCGCACGAGCACGCTCAATATCGACGGCAAGTATTACGAGGTCAAGTACTCTGCCAGCACCGATGACATTACGTTCAACGGCTACAAGGGCACGGTCTACCAGCCGCTGCCTGGCACCGAGGCAGCGAAGACCAAGGTCACCCTTACGGTGACCGATAAGTCCAACGCCGAGGTCACGGCAAGCAAGACCCTCGATTTTGCGATTGCCCCGCAGGACCAGAACGAGCTCGATGCCGAGCTGTCCCTTATGGAGCAAGCCAAGGCTGGCTACGCTGCTGCCATCCTTAACGGTCAGGATGCCGCTGCTGTTACCGGTGACATGCACGCGTTCCAGAAGGCCTATCTTGATGCCGACGGCAACCTTGCCTGGAGCTACAACAAGGCAACGACCGATTCGACGTCCCTTGGTATTGTTCCGGTTGACCTGCCTGGCTATGACGCGATGTCCGGGCAGGATTGGCGTCTGTTTAAGTCGAGCAACAGCTCTATTGTCTCCGCAGAGAATCTCAAGGTCACGCAGCCGCAGTACAACACGAAGGTTGTCGTTTCCTCGCGCCTGACGAGCGAGAAGTACGCTCGCTATGCCGAGCGCTATCCCGACAATGCCACGTATGCCAAGCTTGCCAACCAGGACGTATCGGCAACGTTGACGGTTGTGGGCACGAGTGGTCAAAACAGCCCCGAGGTCACAGCGACGTGCTCGGTTATTGGCGTCGACGCTAAGGGCAAGCAGCAGACGTGGGCTGCCGCTTCGCAGTACACGCTTAAGAACGGCTCGACTGCCGCCGATCTTTCCGAGGAGCTCTTTAAGCAGGCCGGCCTCAAGGCCGACTATGACCCCAACGGCTCTTGGGGCTGGGTGCTCAATTCCATTACGTCGCCTTTCGAGCCGAATCGTACTCTTGCATACGACCATGCTACGGGCGCCTATTGGCAGCTGTTCATCAACGGCGTCGCTGCATCGGTGGGCGCTGGCAACCACAAGCTCGAGGCGGGCGACTCTGTCGTCTGGTGCTACTCGAAGTACGGTGACGCTGCGCCCACCGACCGGCTTTCCGTAAGCTGCACCGTTATCGGCCAGGACGCTTCGGGTGCTCAGCAGACGTGGGCGCAACCTACGACCTCGCTGGTGGAAGAGGGCGCAACTGCCGCCGATCTTTCCGAGCAGGTCTTTAAGCAGGCCGGTATTGGCGCCGACGTCCAAACCGGTTCGTATGGTTGGTTCCTCAATTCGCTGACTTCCCCGTTCAATAAGAACGTGACACTTTCGACCGTACAGGTTAACGAAAGCACCTGGAAGTCCTGGCAGTTCTTCGTTAACGGCAAGATGGCCAATGTCGGCGCCGGCAACTACACGCTCAAGGCCGGCGATGAGATTGCCTGGGTCTATGGTTCCGATGGCACCATGCCCGGTCAGGTTTCTGTCTCGATGGAGATCATCGGCAAGAAGGACGATAAGGCACAGCGCTGGACCGATCCTTCGAAGCAGGTGTTTGTTGGGGGCACGACGATCAAGGACGCCACTGCCGCCTACTTCGATGCCTTGGGCATCAAGTCCGAGATGTACGATCAGCTGGGCTATTGGGGCGTTCACAGCCTTGTCTCTCCGCTTGACGGCACTAAGTTGGCCGGCGCTTGGTCGTACTTTGTTAACGGTGTTCCCGGATCTCAGCTCGATGGTGACTACGTTGTCAAATCGGGCGACACGATCGTCTGGGCTTATGCTGCTGGCGATACGGTTCCCAATCCCGACGAGGTCGTCGTCAATCCGAGCGCCCCGCGTCCGTCCGGTTGGAAGTCCGATTGGGATGGCAAGTCCAATGCGGCGGTCGAGAACGTTTCGACGCCTACGGGTGCGCTAGCGAGCTCTTGGACGTTCGATTGGAAGGCGTATTCTGGTTCGGCGTATCCCAACGCGAGTGAACCTATCGTCGTGAACGGCAACGTGTATCTTGCCGTCAACAAGCGTCTGCTAAAGATTGACGCCGAGTCGGGCAAGGTCCTTGCCGAGTCGAATCTTAAGAAAGCGGTCGGTTACACCTCGCGCCCGATTTATGCGAACGGTTTGGTTATCGTTCCGCTTGACGGCGGTGCGGTCCAGGCCCTGACGGCTGACGCGCTCACAACGGTTTGGGTCACTGACTCTGTGAGCGAGATTGCCCAGTCGAATTCTCAGCTGACGGTTGATGGCAATTACCTCTATGTCGGCACCGTTGATGTCGACTATGGAACGAGTACGTACAATAACGGTCATCTGACGCGTATTAATATCCTGACCGGCGCTGTTTCTTGGCAGCATGTTAATGCTGATGAGGGCTATTACTGGACAGGCGCGACGGTGGGCGATGACTATGTCTTGGTTCCCACCAGTGCTGGTACCGTCGAGATGCTCAGCAAGTCAACGGGTGATGTGCTCGGCAGCGTTTCGGTTGGAGCGATTGTCAACTCCACCTGCGTGCTTTCGGATGATGGCAGCCATGCCTATCTGATCTCGCGCGACGGCAAGCTGCACGTGTTGGCGATTTCTGATGGCGACTCACGCGATGCGGATGCCGCTTCGCGTATTACCGAGGAGCGCGTAGTTGACCTTGGCCTTACCGGCTGCGCGTGTGTGCCTACGACGTATGATGGCAAGCTGATCGTTGGCGGCGAGGTTGCTGGCGGCTCTGCGCTAGCGATTGTTGATCCGGCCAACGACTTTGCCAAGACGCTGGTTTCGTCTGCCGATGGCTCTGCGCTTCCTACAGGTGGCATCAAGGGCGCTCCGCTGGTGAGTGTCCAGGGCGAAGACGCGTATGTCTACTTCACGGTTAACTACGGCGAGAGCCCTGATTTCGTTAACTACACCTCGGGCGGTGGCGTATATCGTTACAAGTTGGGTGACGCTGGGGCTTCTGGTGTGTTTAGCGCAACAGGCCACAACAACTACTGTGACTCGCCAATCGCTTGTGATGCCCAGGGCAACTTGTACTACATCAACGACTCTGGCACGCTGTTCAAGCTGAATGCTGGCGTTAAGGTTTCGTTTAGCGCTGGCGAGGGGTCCAAGGTCGATTTTCAGACTACGGCCGCCAACGGCTCTATCGCCAAGCCTGCCGATCCGACACGCGAGGGCTACACCTTCGCTGGTTGGTATACCGACGAGGCTTGTACGGAGGCGTATGACTTTAGCGCTGCGGTGACGGCCGATATGACGCTGTATGCCAAGTGGGTCAAGAATGCCGTTAACCCTGGCGGTAACGGTGGCTCTGGCTCCAATGGTGGCTCGGGTAATGCCGGTGCTGGTTCTGGCTCCGGTAACGGCACAAACGGCCAGCAGACTGGCGGTGCTGTTGCTCCGGGCCAAAAGCCGGTGTCCACCACGACCAAGACCGAGACCAAGGACGGCAAGGATTCCAAGAAGGATTCCGACAAGTCCGACAAGAAGGACAGCGAGAAGTCTGATAAGAAGTCCAGCAAGTCCGGCTCCAAGTCCGATACGGGCGCGGCCGCCGCGACTACCGCTAAGAAGTCCGCTGAGGCTCCCACGCAGCAGTCTGGCTTCAATCCGCTTGCCATCGTCGGCGTTGCGGCTGGCGTGATCGGTCTTGCCGTCATCGGCGTGTTCGTATTCACCAAGCGTCGGTAGGTGAGGGCTATGTCCAATAAGCCGCAGGACGCCGACTCCAAACAACCCGACTCGTCGTTCATTCAGCTCGACGATGCAAAGCAAAAGGGCGCCGCTTCGGCGGCGTCCGCCCCTCGGCGCAAGGCACTGCTTGGCGCTCTGACGGCCGGCTGCATCGTTTTGATCGTTGTGTCGCTGGGTTTTGTCTATCCCTCTGACGGCAGTGCATGGTCCATCGATTGGATCGCGCGGGCTGTGACAGGGGAGAGCGTCGTTGCCAAGGATGCGTCGGTTTCCGGCTCGACTACCGCTTCGGGCAAGGCTGCGCCCAAGGACTCCAAATCTTCGGACAATGCGAAGGACGGGTCGAAGGATTCGGATGAATCTGATTCCAAGGACAAGTCTGAATCTTCGGACAAGAAGTCTGACAAGGATTCGAAGGAGAAGAAGTCCGAAGGCAAGGGCGGCAAGAAGTCCAGCAGCACGTCTGCCGGACAGGGCTCGGAATCCGCTGGTGGATCGAGTTCTTCTTCGGGCAGCGGCTCGGCGTCCGGCGGTGGGTCTGCATCCAACAGCGGCAACGCCTCTGCGGGCAATCAGGACGGCTCGCAGCAGCCTGGCTACGTCACGGTAACGGTCTCGGTCACATCGAGCGCTGTGGGCAATCCTGTGTCTTCTAGTGGTACCTTCACCTTTAACGAGGGCGCAACCCCTTACGACGCGCTGTGTGCGTTGGGACTTTCTATCAATGCGCGCCCTTCGTCGTATGGTACCTATGTCGCCGCTATTGGCGGTCTGGCCGAGAAGGAGCACGGCGGCAAGAGTGGCTGGATGTACTCCGTTAACGGCACAACGCCCATGACGGCCTGCAGTAACTACGTTCTCTCCAATGGCGACAACGTCGTTTGGTATTACGTAACGGGCTAAATGCCTCGAAATAACGCGCCAAACGGGCGGTTCGGACCAACATCCGAGCCGCCCGTTTTTAATACGGATGGGATGGGGTTCCCAATCGAGGCTCAACCGGAAAATGCATCCCACTCTGAAGGCGAATTCCGAGACACGGTTTCCGCATCAGCATCCATTGGGAAAGCACATCCCGTTCTGCTGACTGATTCCGGGACGCAGCTTCCGCTAGGACGGCGTTGCGGAAGCTGCATCCCATTCTGAGGCTGCAATCTGGGATGCACTTTCCGGAACGGCGCTCTTGGGGAAACTGCGTCCCATTCCGGCGTTGTAGCCCGCCTCGTGCGCCTTCCTCGGCAGGCTCTGCAAACAAAAAGCCGGCTGGAACGTGAATTCCAACCGGCTGCGAAGCGAGATTATGTTGGGCCGTCTACGACTGTGCGCCTTCGAGGAAGAAGCGGCGGCTAAAGTAGTTGTACCAGGTGACCAGGAACGTGGCGATGGCCTTCATGGCCTGGTAGCCGATGCTCAAAAACGTGACGCCCACAAACATGTACAGGTCGTTGAGGCCCAAACCAATCACCGACAGGATGGTGAAGATCGTGAACTCGCGCTTGCGGCTCATGCCCTCGCGGTGGTCGAACACGTACTTCATGCTGAGCCAGTAGTTGACCACGACGGACGTGATAAACGAGATCGTGGTGCTCATCAAAAAGTCGAGATGGAACAGCTCGACGAGCGCAATGAGCATGCCCCAGTCGATGCCAAAGGAGATAAGTCCCACGACAGCGAACTTGAGGAACTGCTTGGTATGAGGTTGTGCCAGTGCCTTGCGCACGTAATCACATCCAATGCGTTGACGAATCGAGCAGAGGATACTTTAGAGCTTTTGCATGGGAAACGTAAGGTCTTTGCCAAGAACTATACGAACTCGTCAAATTTGCAAGAGACAATCCGCAAACGTCGCAAATCCATCCGTAAACGAGCAAGGCCCACGAACAACGCAGCGCTCGACGTACGTCGTCCGTGGGCCCCGTAGTGCAACGAGGAGGCTGGGCTACTTGGTTTCGTCTCCCTCCAGGAAGATCTTTCGGGTCACAAAGTTGTAGACCATAACAAGCGCGGTGGCGCAAATCTTGGCGATATTGGCCTCGAGCCCCAGGCCGGCGTTGAGCGCCAGCACGATGCCGTCGTTGAGAGCCAAGCCGATCACGGACAGCACGACAAAGATAATGAACTCGCGGCGGCGGCTCATGCCCTCCTTGTGCGCAAACACGTACTTCATGCTCGCGACGTAGTTAAAGATGAGCGAGACGATAAAGCCGCTGGTGTTGGCGATCAGGATGTTAAGGCCCAGACCGTAGTGGAGCAGATTCATGATGCCAAAGTCGATGACCGTGGCGACGACGCCGACGACGCCAAACTTCATGATCTGCGCAAGGAGCTTTTGCATGGTACCTGCCTTAGGGTGGCGCCGGAGCGCCGCGGGGATGACAAACTCAGCAAGTTTAGCCAATCCCCGCGGGTGGTGCTAGGCGCGCTCCTCGATAGCACCGTTTCTATATGCATCGAGCAGCTGACGCAGGTCCTGGATTTGGCTGCGGATCTTGGCACCGGTATCGGTGTCGCTCACCATGCGGCGACGGTCTGCTTGGTCAAAACGGTTGGTCTCGCTTTCGATGTCCACGTTGCGCGTGAGTGCCTCGGCAACCGTCGTAAAGGCCCGGTGCGACTTGAGGCGGCAGCCGCGCGAGCTCGAGATGAGCGTATAGCCGGCGATACCCGTCTTGGGATGGTAAGCGCGGCAGAAGCCGCCATCGATGACCAGCAGCTTGCCCTCGGCGCGGATGGGCTGTTCGCCCTTGGTGGTTTTAACGGGCGTGTGGCCGTTGATGATGTGGCCGGTCGGCGAGCATGCCATGGGCGCGACGCCGAACTCGCGCATGATGTCATCGCAGACCGAGGGCGACTTGGTAAGCGTAAAGTACGGGTCCATCGGCTCGGCCCAGGTGCTCTTATCGGCGATATAGGCGCGCTCAAAGGTACGCACCAGGCGTCCGCTGGCGGGTGAGTTAAAGCCGATCCACAGGTACCACATCCAGTCGAGGGCGTCGCGGTCGCCCACGCGCCAGGCGCGGCGGGCGATGCGGTCGCAAAAATCGAGATAATCACGGCCGGCGTGCCAGGTACCCAGGCAGTTCATGCTGCTAAAGGTGCCGTCTTCGTTGAGCGGCACGCAGCCATGGAACAGCAGGTTGCCGTTGGTGACCTTGTACATCGAGCCATGGGTGTAGAGGAAATCGATATGGCGATGCAGATGATCGGCGGTGACAAACTCGGACACAAGCTTGTCGATGATGTGTTGCTCCTGGGGCGTGAGCGTGTAGGGGTCCGCCGGATCGACGGTGGGGAAGTCGTTGGTCGTGAGCGGCCATACACTGCCGTCGGCAAGCGTGACCGTGCCGGCGTCGTGGTCGATCTTGTCGAGCAGCAGGCGGTCGGTCATGTCGAACTCGGGGTGGCGCTGGATAATCTGGCCCTCGAGTTTAAAGAGCAGCACGTTGATGGCCTTGATCAGCGGGGTGATGGACTCACCGGCGGTATAGGTGGCGTCGGCGAAGGCGACGAGCTCGCGCAGCGAGATACCGTAGTCGTTCTCGAGGATCTCGTAGTTGTCGTAGCGCAGGTTGTTGCGCAGCACCGTGGCGATGCAGGCGGGCTCGCCGGCAGCGGCGCCCATCCACAGCAGGTCGTGGTTGCCCCACTGGATGTCGAGCGAATGGTAGGTGAGCAGGCGGTCCATAATCTTGGCAGCGCCGCCGCCACGGTCGAAGATATCGCCCACCAGGTGCAGGTGGTCGACGGCCAGGCGCTTGATGAGCGAGGC
This sequence comes from Collinsella sp. CLA-JM-H32B, assembly GCF_040098065.1. Lineage (NCBI taxonomy): Bacteria > Bacillati > Actinomycetota > Coriobacteriia > Coriobacteriales > Coriobacteriaceae > Collinsella > Collinsella sp. CLA-JM-H32B. The sequence continues at coordinate 30,688 of NZ_JBBNNA010000009.1, forward strand.
GAGCGACTCGATAAAGTCGTCGGCGCTTGCGGTCTCCAGAATGGACTCCACGATGCGCTCGTGATAGCGCACACGATAGTTGTTCTCGTCCGGATGCGTGTGCAGCAGCTCGTCGATGATGTAGGCGTAATCGCGCGGGATGGCCTTACGCACCTTGGAGCGCGTATAGCGGCTCGAAAGCGAGCGGGCAACCACAATGAGTTGGTCGAGCATGGTCTTGTACCAGGTGGGGGAGTCCTCGTGCTGGCTGCGGACCAGCTCGATCTTCTCGCGCGGATAGTAGATGAGCGTGCACAGCTCGCCCTTTTCGTCAAAGGTGAGTGTGTCGCCAAAGATCTCGTCGACATGTTCGCGCACGACGCCCGAGCAGTTGTTGAGGATGTGCATAAAGGCTTCGTACTCGCCGTGCACGTCGCTCATAAAATGCTCGGTGCCTTTGGGCAGGTTGAGAATGGCCGAGAGATTGATGATCTCGGTAAACGCGGATTGCTCGGTGGGAAATTGTCTCGACAGCAGACGCAGATACTTAAAGTCTTGCGGATTGCGATCGAATGCGACCATGAAACACCTTCCAATATGGTTGGTAAAACTGATAAACATCGTCAAACGTTTATCAGTATGCGCCGGCTTTGTTTCGATTTAGCGCCGGTGGCTGAATTGTCGACTGAACGGTTTGCTAAATCGATTTAGTTGAGGTTGATGTGTCGGTTAAGTGGAGACGAAGGGGATGATTTTGCCCATGTTGGCCCATGGCGGGGATGGGGATGTTGATGATAAAGATATTCAATGCCAATGGTTCGAATTGGTAAATAGTGGACATTTGTATCGTATTTAGGCTTGCTGTGCGATAATTTGCGTAGCAATACTTAAGGAGCCTCATATGAGTGATTTTGTCCTGACCTGTGAATCCGCCGCCGATCGAACCCGTGAGTTCTTTGCGTCGCGCAATATCCCTGTCGTGTGTTTTCATTACGAGATTGATGGTGTTGTCCATACGGACGATCTGTATCAGTCGATTACGCCGGATGAGTTTTTTGCCCAGATTGCCGCGGGCGCCATGCCCAAGACCTCTCAGGTGAGCGTGGGTGAGTACGAGGAGTTTTGGGAGCCGTTTGTTGCCGAGGGTAAAGACGTGCTGCACCTGACGTTGTCGTCGGGCATTTCGGGTACGTATGGTTCGGCTTGCGTTGCGGCGCAGATGCTCGCGGATCGCTATCCCCAGGGCGGCAAGGTGCGCGTCATCGATTCGCTGGGGGCGTCTTCGGGCTTTGGCCTATTGCTGGAATATGCCGCCGACGTGCGCGATAGCGGCGCTTCGCTCGACGAGACGGCCGCTTGGATTGAGGAGCATAAACTCAACCTGCACCACTGGTTCTTCTCGACCGATCTGTCGAGCTATCTGCGCGGCGGTCGCATTTCGGCCGCGAGCGCGATTATCGGCACGGCGCTTAAGATTTGCCCACTTATGACGGTCGATTGCGAAGGTGGGCTGTCGCCACGTGAGAAGATTCGCACTAAGAAGCGCGCGATTTCCGAGATGGCTAAGACCATGATGGCACACGTGCAGGACGGTGCGGATTATTCGGGTAAGTGCATCTTGTCCCATTCGGCGTGCCGCGAGGACGCTGAGGCCGTTGCGGCGCTGATTGAGGAACAAGTTCCGCAGCTCAAAGGCAAGATTGAGATCGACAATATCGGTGCTCTGATCGGTTCGCACACCGGACCAGGTACGGTGGCACTCTTCTTTATGGGCGACCAGCGCGTGGATTAATTTGCCTCATCACGTCGCTGCATGATTGCTCAAACGAAAACGGCCCGCCTCACGTTTGTGGGGCGGGCCTTGCTGTTGGGGTTAGTGTTTCTTTCCGCGGAAGAAGAAGCCGTGCAGCGAGGGCTTGAGTCCACGGTTGGCGCGACGCTCCTCGATATGATCGTGGATCGAAGCGACGCGCTCAATGATTTCGTCGGGGATCGGCACGTCGGGATTCATGTTCTCGACCTGGCTGACCTCGGCGGCGGCGACCTGGTCGATAATGGGCACATCGTCGTGCGAGATGACGGGCGTGGCGTCTTCCTTCATCTTGCGGTAGCGCTGCATCATGTCGGTCTGCAGCTGTTGGGCCGAAGGCGGCGTCCAAATGATGGCGTTGGCACCGGCGGCGATGGTCTCGCGGATGCTCTCGGGCGTCTTGCCGCCCGGTGCGATGAGCGGCAGGTTGGGATAGTGCTCGCGCAGTTCACGCAGGACCTGCGGCGTGTTCTTGCCGGCCGCGATGTTGAGGATCTTGGCTCCGGCGCGCACTTTGGCATGCGCATCATCGTCGCAGCGAACGACCGTGGCGATGACGGGGATATCGGCGATGTTGGTGATGTGCTCGACCATCTCGGCGGTAGCGGGGGAGTTGACCACGCAGCCCGCCGCGCCCTGCATCTCGGAGACGGCTGCCATCTGTACGGAGCGCTTGCCGGTCGTAGTTCCGCCGCCCACGCCTACAAAGACCGGGCACTCGGCGACGGTCAACAGCGCCTGCGTAATGGCGGGCTGCGGCGTGAAGGGGTAGACGGCAAACACGGCGTCGGCATTGGAGTTGCGGATGACCGCCACGTCGGTGGTGTAGATGAGCGATTTGATGCGGCGGCCAAAGAGCGTAAAGCCGCTGGCCTCCTCGATCTCATCGGGCATACGGAGGGCTGCCTTGCGCAGACGCCCGTCGATGGGCAGCGGCTCCATGGGCAAAAGGCCGTTGGGAGTTACGGCCACCTGGGGCTCAGTAAATTCGTCTGCAAGCTCAACCTCGGAGAAGTCGACCGAGGCGACGATGTCCTCGTGAACCTCGGCGGGAACATCGATGGGGGCTTGGTCGTTAGTCGCGGCAGGCGTCTCGAAGGAGCTGGTGCCGACAAAGGCGTCGACGCGCTCGTTCAAATCGTTGAGAGTATCCATGGGGGCTCGATTCTATGCGATGGTGGCTGGCAGGGTGCCGACAGCGTTGTACTTGCTAAATCGTTTGACGAGCTGATTTTTCCCCGCCGCGCCATCCGTTAGACCGAAGGACCGGCGAACGTGAAGGAGCTGTGGTGGCGGGTATTGAGGTGCTATCTTGAATGTCCCGTTTAAAAGAGAGGTGACGCGGTATGGAATTCACAGCAATGTTGGGCTCGATTGGCCTGTGTGTGGGCGCAATCGTTGCCGCCGCGATCATCTACTTGGTGGTCACGGCCATTAAGGGCAAAAGAGCCGAGCGCAAGGAACGCGAGGCACTTAAGCAGCACCGTGACCAGCAGGACAAGCGCGCACAGAGATAGTTTGTTGAGTTTTGAATCCGTGCGCTAGCTGCGTTTTCGGATCAGGGCGATGTAGAAGCCCTCAAAGTCGCGGCTGGGCGGAATGGTCAGCGTGCCGGGCATTCCGTTGGCGACGGACGAGACGTGGCCGGCGGCGATGGCCTCGGTGAGGGCGTTGCACTCGACGCGCGGCTCTTCGCCAGCTTCCTGAGCACGGCGCGTTTCACTTTCGCTCGGCGTGCCATCGAGGGGGATGAGCTCGCAGTCCATATGCTTGTCGAGGGCCTCTTGCAGGGCGTCCTCGTTTTCCTGCGGCATAATCGAACAAGTCGAATAGACGAGCGTGCCGCCCGGTTTGAGGGCTCCCATGGCGCGGTCCAGAAGTGCTCGCTGCGAGCGGGCGCACTTGCCGAGCAACTGCTCGGTGAGGCCGCGCAGACTCTTCTCGTTGCCGCTGATGACGGTGCCTGTGCCGGTGCAGGGGGCGTCGAGCAGGATGCGGTCAAAGCGGAAGAACTCGTCGAGCTCGCGTGCGTCGATGCGCATGACGGGCACGTTTTTGGCGCCTTGGCGGCGGAGGTTGGACTCAAGCTTTTCGGCGCGGGGAATGCTCATCTCGCAGGCCGTGAGGTGCGCCTGTCCCTGCGTGAGGGCGGCAATCTGCGTCGTCTTGCCGCCAGGGGCTGCGCACATGTCCAGGATGTCCTCGCCGGCTTGAGCGCCCAGGACCAACGGCGGCATCATGGACGACAGGCTTTGCAAGTAGATTTTGCCGTCACGGTAGATGTCGAGGTCCCATAGGTCGGAAACCTGGGCCTCGGGCAGGATGAAGGCATCCCGGTACCAGGTAACGGTTTGGTGTGCGATGCCGGCCTCGTCGAGTGCGGCAGCGATGTCTTCGGCGGTCGCCTTGAGCGTGTTGGCGCGCAGTGTGACTGGGCGCGTGGCCGCAGCGCCAAAGCCTTCGATCATGAGCTCGGCATCGGCGGGTGCATAGGCGCCGGCGACCGTGTCGACCATAAAGCGCGGCAGGTCGGTGGCGCAGGGAAGGGCGGCAAGCTGGTCGGAAAGCTCGGTAGCAGCAAACTGCCTGAGCTTGAGCTCGGCCTTGACCTGCTTTTTCTGCTTACGACGACGCGGCTTGGACATCCGTCTTTCCTTCCCGTCCCAAATTGACTACTTTCCGGGCACGCCGCTGCTGGCGTGCTTTAGTACTGGCTCTCGTGCTTGCTGAAGAAGTCGAAGCGCGGGGGCAGCGGCTTTATGCGGTGCTCACCGGGCTTCTCGCCCAGGCTCTCCACAAACTCGTCCGTGGAGGCGAAGATGTTGTCCCAGCTAAAGAAGGCGACCGGATCGACGTCGAAGTACTCGCAGATGAGCTCGCAGCCGGCCGGGACGATGCCGTGCATGAGCACGGTTGCCACGCGCAGCTCGGTAAAGGCGTCGACGAGGGCCTGCGTCATTGCGGCGTTTGCCGGCTCACCTTCGAGCTTGTTGGCGGCCTTGGAGGCGTCGCTCCAGCGCTTGTTGGCGGCACGCAGGTAGTCGTCGCACACGGCGAGCGCACGGTGCGTCTCGAACTTGTACATGGCCTGCTCAAAGGCGAGGGCTGCCTGCTCGGCGGCTTCGACCACGGTGGCGGAGGCGGCACCGGCGGGGATGCAGCCGTTGCGGTACGGGCTCTCGTCGCCCTCCTTGACCGCGACGCCGTAGAAGCAGCTGCGGGCCAGGCGGTTGAACACGCCGGTCAAAAGGGCGCTCTCCTTAAGGGCCGGATCGATGACGCGCTTGTCGTCGCAGGCGCGCACCTCGTTGCCGTTCTTGTCCTTGCCGGTCACGCGGGTGTCGTATGCCTTGGGGCTAAAGCTCACCGGCTTCTCGGACAGGCCGAGCGACAGCCAATGCGCGCGCATCTGCTCGCAGGTGTAGTGGTTGAGCAGGTCGTCTGCCGGTGGGGGAGGCGTCTGCGAGGACGAGCTTGCCTTTTTGCCCATGTAGAGCAGGTGGTAGCAGGCGCTGACGGTGCTCTGCGTAAGGTCCCAACCCAGGGCCTCCCACATGGCGGTCTGCGCGATGCAGTAGAAGTAGATGTTGTCCTGGCCGATGAACTGGTAGATCTGAGCGTCGTCAGAGCACCACCAGTCGCGCCAGTCGAGCGAGCTGTGCTGGTAGGTGGGCGCGGGGACCTGCGTGGAATCGGCGGCGGGCTCGCCCATGAGGGCGGCATCCTGGGCGGCGACGCCCTCGGTCACGCCGGCGGCCTTGGCATCGCGTGCGAGCACGGTGCGGGTGTAGCTGATGGGCGCCCACAGGCTCTCGGGCCAGCACCAGCAGGTGACGTCGTTCACGCCGTCGACCTCGGGCACCGGAACGCCCCAGTCGATGTTGCCGGTGATGCGGAAGGGCACGAGTGCCTTGCCGCTGCGGAAGCGCACGCCGCCGTTGGCGAGCACCGCGTGGGCGTCATCGCGCTCCTTCCAGCTGGGGAAGGTGACGGTAAAGCTGCTCTTGTTGCCCTCGGGCTCCAGCACGGTGTGCTCGGGGAGCAGGTCCTCGACGGCGTCGAAGGCCTCGCGGAATTTGTTCTGAATGTAGAGCTGAGCCGGCAGCAGCCACTCTTCCATGGTCTTGGAGACCACGGAGCGAACCTGCGGGTTCTGGGCGAGCTTGGCGGTGTAGGTCTTCATAAAGTCGAGGTAGGCGGGCAGGTCGAAGTAGAGGTTATCGACCGGGCGCAGCTCGGGCACCTCGCCGGTGAGCTGGCTCTTGGGCGCGATGAGCTCCTCGGGCTCAAACTGGTGACCTAGGTCGCACTCGTCGGCATAAGCCTTCTCGGACTTGCAGCCCTGGATGGGGCAGCGGCCGATGACCTGGCGACCGTTGAGGAACGTGCCGGCCTTGGCGTCGTAGAACTGCAGCGTGGAGCGCTTGGAGATGGTGCCCTGCTCGTGCAGACGCTCGATAATCTCGGCGGTCACCTCGTTGTGGATCTGGGCCGCCGGCTCAAGGCCCGAGCCGCCATAGATATCGCAGCTGATGTTGTAGTTGTTGAGGGTCGCGGCCTGGCGGGAGTGATTGGACTCGACATACTCGCTAATGGACTTGTCGTAGCCCTCGTTCTCCTTGAGCTTGCGGTAGCTCTCCATGATGGGCGAGCCGTAGCAGTCGGTACCCGAGGTGAAGATGACGTTCTCGCGGCCCAGACGGTCGCGCAGGAAGCGGGCGAAGAAGTCGGCCGGGACAAAGACGCCGCCGACGTGGCCAAAGTGCAGGCCCTTGTTGCCATAGGGCTCGCCGGCGGTAACGATGGCGCGGCGCGGCCAGCTGGGACGGTCGTTCATGGAGTATTTGGATGCCATGGGACTCCTTCGCATATGGTGAGGGCGCGGCCGGGCGCAAGGCCTGGCGACGCGGTGGTCAATTCGTGCATATCGTTCATCATTATCGCACATGCGGGCGGACACGTGGCAGGGGCGCTATCCTTAGATGCCATGAATGAGATTTCCAACATACATGCGTTTGAAGATGAGGATTTTCTGCACGCCTGCTTTGTGTGGGGGATGGCCGTGCTTGCGGTGTTTGCCGTGTGCCTGGTGCCGGTGTTTATGCTGATGGGCGGGCCTGCGGACCTGGATGCGGCTGGCGCGGGCGGTTGGACGGCCGTCTTGGGCTGGATAGTCGGCTTGGCTGCGGTTTCGGCGGCGTCATTTGCCGTGCACGAGCTGGTACACGCGGTGTTCTTTAAGCTGCTGGCGCCTGCGGGCGCGCAGGTGACCTTTGGGGCGAATCGCGAGACGGCGATGATCTATGCCTGCGCCGAGGGCGTTGTGTATTCGCGCATGCGGTATATGGCGATTTGCCTGGCGCCGACGGTTGTTGTGACGACGGCGTTTGCCCTGGGGTTTGCGTTCTCGGGCTATCCGCTGCTGTGCTACCTGGCGGCCGGCTTGCATTTGTCGGGCTGTGTGGGCGATTGGTATTACGTGCGGACCATTTTGCGCGACCGCCGCATTGTCGCCTGCGAGGACACGTCCTTTGGCGTGCGTTTTTTCGCAAGGTAGTCATTTTGGGATGTTTTTTTGGGACGGGGATGTTGATGAAGCCGTTGCTGCTGCACGCTTGCTGTGCGCCGTGTTCGCTCGAGCCGGTTCGCCTGCTGCGCGAGGAGGGGTTTGAGCCCACGATTTGTTGGACCAACCCCAATATTCAACCGCGCGATGAATGGCAGCGCCGCTTGGACGAGCTGCGCCGGTGGTGTGCCGATGGCGACATCGAGCTTATCGAGGCGGGGGAGGACCGCGAGCGCTGGGAGGCCGGTGTGGCCCCGTTGGGCGCCGATCGACCCCGCCGCTGTCGTGCATGCTATGCCCTGCGTCTGGCCGAGGCATGCCGTGTGGCCCAGGAGCACGGGTTTGAATATGTGGGCACGACGCTCGCCGTTTCGCCGTATCAGCTGTTCGAAACCTGCAATGATGTGCTGGAGCGTCTGGCTGCCGCCCGCGACCTCACTCCGGTCATTCGCGATTTTCGCCCGTATTACCCCGAAGCGACACGCCGTTCGCGCGAGCTGGGCATGTATCGGCAGAACTACTGTGGTTGCCGCTTCTCTGCTGTCGAGGCGGCCATGGACCGCGCCCGCATTCGCGACGAGCGCAAAGCGTCCAAAAAGTAGTTCTTTTGGGCTGGCGGCCTGCTAGGATGTAGAGCGGACTTTAGCTATATAAGGAGTATCCGACGTGTCTATGCGTACCGATGATTTTGATTACAACCTTCCTGAGGAACTGATCGCCCAGGCTCCTGCCGAGCCGCGCGATTCCTGCCGCCTGCTGGTGGTGGATCGCAAGGGCACCCACGCTGGAACGCCGCTGGAGCATGGCGGTACCGTCGAGCACCGCATCTTCCGCGACATCATCGACTATATCGAGCCGGGTGACGTACTCGTCATCAACCAGACGCGCGTGATGCCGGCCCGTCTTATCGGTCGCAAGACGGGCTCGGGCGGCGTGGTCGAGACGCTGCTGCTCAAGCGCCGCGAGGATGTTGACCCGCTGGGTCATGTTTGGGAGTGCCTGGTCAAGCCGGGTAAGCGCCTGAAGCCCGGTGCTCAGATTGAGTATCGTGCCGGTGGCGCTCATGCGCCCGAGGGGGCTCCCGTGGTGCTGACGGCCGAGGTTGTCGACTTTGTTATCGATAGCCGCGGCGGCCGCCTGGTGCGTTTTGAGCCGGCCGGTTGCAATGCCGCCGGCGACCCGCGCACGCTCGACGAGGCTATTCATGCTGCCGGCCATGTGCCACTACCGCCCTACATTACCGACTACGAGGGCGACCCCGAGAAGTACCAGACCGTGTACGCCATGAAGGAGGAGCATTCGGCTGCCGCTCCTACGGCGGGTCTGCACTTTACTCCCGAGCTCATGGCCGCTATCGAGGCCAAGGGTGCGAAGTTTGCCGCTGTCGAACTCGAGGTCGGCATCGATACCTTCCGTCTGGTGGAGGAGGACGACCCCACGCAGCACGTGATGCACACCGAGCGCTACCACGTATCGCAGGAGGTCGTCGACGCCGTGCATAAGGCGAAGGCCGAGGGGCATCGCGTGATCGCCGTCGGTACCACGGCGGTGCGCTCGCTCGAGAGCGCGTTTGACGCGGACGCGCCGGTGTCCGATCCGGCTGTGACGGCGCGCTATTTTGAGGGCCGTGAGGACGGCGCCGACACGCTCGGCCGCGGTGACATCGTGGTGCGCGAGAACGCGACGACGCAGCTCTACCTCATGCCTGGCTCGACCTATCACGTGGTTGACGCGCTGATCACGAACTTCCACGTGCCGCGCTCCACGCTCATGATGCTCGTAAGCGCGCTTGCCTCCCGCGACCAGATCATGGATGCCTACGCCGCCGCCATCGAGGAGCGCTACCGCTTCTTCAGCTTTGGCGATGCAATGCTCATTTTGTAGGTTACGGCGTTTTCCAAACGCCGTAACCGGCCGACGCTGCAAACGCCCCTAAGCGGCAATCTGACGTTCAATCGTCGGGCATGACCAGAAGGTCAATGCCCTCCTCTTTCACGTCACCTTGCTCGCTTAGGGGCGTTTTCGCTGTCCGCGCCAAAACATTGGCGTTGCCGTGGTTGTTGCTGTAGTCATTGGGGACGTTCTTAAATGACTAGTCAAAGGGGACACTCTTGCGGCGCTTGGCACTTGACTAGTCGTTGGGGACGTTCTTGTTCGACTAGTCGTTTAAGAACGTCCCCAATGACTACCTTGCACCAATCAAAAAGTTGCGGTGAGATAGTTCTTGAATTGGCCTTTTTGAGGGCTCAACAGGAACTATCTCACCGCAACTGCGTTGAGCGTTTTTGGCAGCGGGTTTACTTGCTCGCGAACAGCCAGATCAGGATGATCACCAGGATTGCTGCGATGATGCAGGCGATGGCTCCGGTGAATTTGACGCGTGAGTCGCGGGTTCGCTTGCGAACGTCGTCTTCGGCGGCCTCGAGTTGGGCAACTTCGCGCTCGGTCTCGGTATGCTCGGCCTTGTCGCGCGCCAAGGACCCGGCGAGCGATTCGGTGATCTCGGGATGGTCGTGCACCTCGGTCGCCTGCTCGATAATCGACTGCGCATGCGCGGCATCTGCCCGGGCGTTTGCGATGGCCTGCTCTTGCTCGCGGCGTGCCTTGTCCTGTGTGGCGATCTTTTCGCGCAGCTCGCGCTGGCGCGTCGCGGCGGCAGTTTTTGCGGACTGCAACTCGTCGCGCGCGGCATCTGCCTCAGCCGTTACGGCCTGGTGCGCTCGTTTAGCGTCAGCGATGGGGGCCTGTGCCTGCTCGACGGCCTGCTCGGCGGCGGCGAGTGAATGCTCAAGATCGGCGGTCACGCGCGGAATATCTTCCTCGGCCTTGCGGAGGGCGTCGGCAGCGTCGGAGATTTGCATAGACAACTCGCTGGTGCGCACGGTGTAATTGGCGGGATTTGCCGAAGGGTTGCGCTGCAGCTCGGCATACTCACGACGCAAGGTCTCGAGCTGCGCGCGCGTAGCATCGGCAGTTTGTCGTGCGGCGGCGACACCGGCATCGCGCTCAGCCTTCACTTTGTCGCGGATGCGCTTGGAATCCTCAAGGCGACGAACGAGGCGGTTGCCGGTCTCGCGCGAGCTCGCCTCGCGGGCTTCCACGGCGTCGAGTGCAGCCTTCAGGCGGAGCTCGGTCGCATCATCTTCTGCCTTCATTTGCTCGAGCTGGCCCTTGAGCTCAGTCGCTTTGGCGGCACGGGCATCACGGTTAATTTCAGCTGCCGCAGCGGTCTTTTGTGCCGCGGCAATCGCCTGGCGTTGATCGGCGATGATCTGATCGTAGCGGTCTGCGATGTCCTGGCGCGTCTCGAGCTCCTCTGCCTGGTCGGCGATGCGCTGCTCAAGCTCGGCTAAATGGGCGCGGGCATCGGCGAGCGCCTTTTTGGCGGCGTTCATCTCGCGCATGGCCGACGCGCCCTGGGCGATAAAAGTGCCCACGGCGTTAGCGGTGTTTGAGACGGCGCTCCCCAGGTCGCGGCTCGTGGCGGGAGCATGCGAGGTGGTCGGGTGTGCGGCCTCGGCGGCGTTCGTATCGGCAGTCTGCGGCGCGGCGATATTGCCGGTGCCGCCTTCGATCACAGAAAAGCCCGCTGCATGCGGGTCGACCGCGTCGGCGCCGATCGTGGGGTGCTCGAGTTGCAGGAACGAGGGCATGGTGCTGCCCTGGTCGGCAACCGGGGTCTCGCCGGGCACAAACGTCGAGGCAGCCTCGGCGGCTTCCTCTTCCTCGGCGTCGACATCAGCATCGGCGACGGCGTCCTTCATCGCTTTGACGGCATCCATCATGGAGTCCATGACGGCGTCGAGCTCTTCTTCCGAAGACACCTCGATGGGGCCCGCTACTTGCGGGGTGGCGTCCTTTTCGGGGGCGTCGTCCTGAGCGGCCGAATCGCCGTTTTGCTCGTCGGCATCTTCGGTCGCAGGGGTTTCCGCCGCAGCGCCGTTATCCAGAGTGGCGTCGTCGACGTCGGTATCATTGCAGGTCGCGGCGTCAGTATCTGCGGCGACGTCTGCGGAATCATCAATATGCTGTTGAGTCTGGGGGTCCAGCTCGTCTGTCATAGGCATGTGCTCCTCATCGTTGTTTGTCACCCTATGATAAAGTCTCGCGCCGACATCCCGCGCGCCGCAGCAAAGTTTCAAAACGTGTTCGATGGCTCGCGTCGATAGCAAAAACTCGGCCGCTCTACCCAATTTTTACTTGACAATCCCTTCGCCGAAAAACGTTATGCCGTTCGCCTATCGAGGCCTTTTCTTTTCACTTGAAGAAGCTAAAGTTGCATCTCAGCTTTTGGCGCGTTTATTTTGGATGCGCGCAGTCGGCGGGCGTGCCCGTCGCGATTTTGAAAGGACTTCGTATGGGACTTTTCACTGGTAAGACCGTGATCGTCACCGGCGGCGGCAAGGCCACGCTTAAGGACGGCTCTGCTGGCTCCATCGGCTACGGTATCGATATCGCTTTTGCCAAGGAGGGCGCGAACCTCGTTATCACCGGTCGCAACGTCGCCAAGCTCGAGGCTGCCAAAGAGTCTCTTGAGGCCGAGTACGGCGTCAAGGTTCTGCCTGTTCAGGCCGATGTCTCGGCTGGTCAGGACAACGAGGCCGTCGTGCAGAACGTTATCGACAAGGCGATTGAGGAGTTCGGTCGCATCGACGCCGTCGTCAACAACGCTCAGGCCAGCGCCTCGGGTGTGACCATCGCCGACCACACTATGGACCAGTTTAACCTGGCCATTTACTCTGGCCTGTATGCCACCTACCTGTACATGCAGAAGGCCTATCCGCACCTGAAGGAGACCAAGGGCTCCGTGGTCAACTTTGCTTCGGGCGCCGGCCTGTTTGGCAACTATGGCCAGTGCAGCTATGCTGCCGCCAAGGAGGGCGTCCGCGGTCTGACCCGCGTCGCCGCCAACGAGTGGGGCAAGGACGGCATCAACGTCAACATTGTGTGCCCGCTTGCCTGGACTGCTGCGCTCGAGAACTTCCAGGATGCCTATCCCGAGGCGTTTAAGGCCAACGTCCACATGCCGCCGGCAGGCCACTACGGCGACGTCGAGAAGGAGATCGGCCGCGTGGTCGTTCAGCTCTGCGGCCCCGACTTTAAGTACATGAACGGCGAGACCGTCACCCTCGAGGGTGGCATGGGCCAGCGGCCGTAGGAGTTACGGCGTTTTACCAAACGCCGTAACGGGCCGACGCTGCGCGGTCACCAGAGCGACAATTTGTCATTCAAAGAGGGCGGCATGACCAGAAGGTCTATGCCGCCCTCTTTTCATGCCAACTTGTTCGCTCTGGCGACCGCTCGCTGACGTTGCCAGAGCATCGGCGTTGCCTTTGTTGATGTAGTCGTTGGGGACGTTCTTAAATGACTAGTCGAGGGGGACGCTCTTGCCGGCACTTGGGGACACTCTTGCCGGCAGATTGGGACACTCCTTTGTAAGGTGGCGCTGAAGACTGTCCCCGACGGCTAGTCGTTTAAGAACGTCCCCAATGACTATGACCCCTTTGCATCAGTTTCTGTCGAGTCGGTGCGGGTTGTTGGTTGCCCGTATAATGGTTTGCGTATGAACCGCAACCAAGGAGTTCCAGTTTATGGACCAGAGCCTTTTTAAATTCGACCTGATCGCCGAGGACCCGACGACGCACGCGCGCGCCGGCGTGCTGCACACCCCGCACGGCGACATCGAGACGCCGATCTTTATGCCCGTGGGCACCAAGGCAAACGTCAAGGGTATTCCTACCGAGACCGTCAAGCAGCTCGGCGCCCAGATCGTGCTTGCCAATACCTACCACCTGTCCATGCGTCCCGGCGAGGACACCATCGCCGAGCTGGGCGGCCTACACAAGTTTATGAACTGGCACGGCCCCATCCTCACCGATTCGGGCGGTTTCCAGGTCTTCAGCCACAACGACGCCGTCAAGCTCACTGACGAGGGCGTGCGCTTTATCGTCAACGACTACGACGGCCGCCACGTGTTCTGGACGCCCGAGGACAACATGGAAATCGCCATGAAGCTCGGCTCCGACATCTGCATGCAGCTCGATCAGTGCCCCGGCTATCCTGCCACGCGCGCCTACGTCGAGCGCGCCGTGGAGCTGTCAAGCATGTGGGCCGAGCGCTGCTACAAGGCTCACACCCGCGATGACCAGGCACTCTTTGGCATCGTCCAGGGCGGCATGCATCTGGACCTGCGCCTTCGATCGCTGCGCCACCTGGAGGAGTGCGGCGACTTCCCCGGCTACGGCATCGGCGGCTACTCGGTGGGCGAGGACCACGAGACCATGTTCGAGACTCTGGCGCCGCTGGTTTCCGAGTACATGCCTAAGCACAAGCCGCGCTACCTCATGGGCGTCGGCAACCCTACCACGCTCGTGCGCGGCGTTGGCGTGGGCATCGACATGTTCGACTGCGTGCTGCCGACGCGCACCGGCCGCATGGGTACGGCGTTCTCCAGTGAAGGTCGCCTTAACTTCCGCAACGCGCGCTTTGCGCACGACGACGGCCCCATCGACCCCACCTGCACCTGCCCGGTGTGCACGGGCGGCTACAGCCGCGCGCTCATCCGTCACATGGTCACGCAGAAGGAGATGCTCGGCGGTATTCTGCTGTCGATGCACAACATCTACTACCTGCTCAACCTTATGCAGCGTGCCCGCCAGGCCATTATCGAGGGCCGCTACGGCGCGTTTGTGAGCGACTGGATGAACAGTCCTGCGGCGGTGGACTACTAAGAGCTGCGGGCGTGCTTGTGGGGGCGTTCGTGCGGTGTCGAGATCGTGTGCCAATCGACCGCGCGCAACCGGCGCCGGCCATCGCATGCGCCGGCATCGGTTGCGCGACCGCTGACCGATAGCTTGCAAGCACTTGATGCATCGTGGGTACCATACCGAATAGTTGATGTTCGGGCGGGTGTTTGGCGCATGGCGTCGACCCCGCCCGTTTTCTTTTTCTCGATAGGAGTACCCATGATTAAGAATGAGAACGTCGAGGGCGAGCCCGCCTACGACGAGACGTACCGCCGCGGCCCCGTGGTCATGCGCGGCCCCATGATTCCTAAGGACAACACCTACGCCAACCTGCTGGCGCCCGAGGAGTCGACCGACTGGCTGCATGCTGATCCGTGGCGCGTGCTGCGCATTCAGGCCGAGTTTGTCGACGGCTTTGGTGCGCTTGCCGAGCTCGGGCCCGCGGTGACCATCTTCGGCAGCGCCCGCACGCCCAAGACCGATCCACTCTACAAGGCGGCGCGTACCGTCGGCCGCAAAATCGCCCAGCGCGGCGTGGCGGTCATAACCGGTGGCGGCCCCGGCATCATGGAGGCGGCCAACAGGGGAGCGGCGAGCGTCAACGGCAAGTCAGTTGGCCTTGGCATTGAGTTGCCGCACGAGCATGGGCTCAATAAATACGTGAACCTCGGCATGGACTTCCGTTACTTCTTTGTGCGCAAGACCATGTTCGTTAAATACAGCTCGGGTGCTATCGTGTTTCCCGGCGGTTTTGGCACGCTCGACGAGATGTTCGAGGTGCTTACGCTGGTGCAGACGCACAAGGTCAAGCGCATGCCGCTTGTGCTGGTGGGTACCGAGTACTGGCAGGGCCTATTCGACTGGCTTAACGGTCCGGTGATGGACACCGGTATGATCAGCCCGCTCGATCCCGAGCTCGTACACATCACCGACGACCTCAACGAAGCTGTCGACATTGTCCTGAGCGGGTTGATGTAGGGCGAGCGTGCCTGTTGTTGTAGTAATGAGAACGGCAGATTGATGTTATTTAACATCAGCCTGCCATCTAAACTGGGTATACTGATGCAAAAGACGAGGCGAGGAGGTCGCGTATGTCTACTGCAACGGTTAAGCCTACGACGGTTCGCATCGAAGAGGGGCTCAAGGAACAGGCGACTGAGTTCTTGGACTCAGTTGGTTTGAGTCTCAATTCGTATCTCAACCTTGCTGTTCGGCAGCTGGTAAATCAGCGAAAGATTCCTTTTGAGATTGTAGGAAGGGCGGAAGTGCCCAACGAGGCGACGAGGCGTGCCATGGTAATCGCCGAAGCTCATGAGTTGGGGATTTTGCCGGACGATAGCCCGTCATTCAACGACGCTGATGAGCTTATATCGTTCCTCGATGAGGGCTAGCGATGTTTGAGATTAAAGTCGAGGCTCAGTTTAAGGTGGATTACAAACGGACGATGCGCATCCATCCGCAGCTAAAGAGCGAGTTTAAAGCGGCGGTTGCAGAGCTTGTGGCCCATGGGTCGCTTCCAGCGGAGTACGGCGCCCACGAGCTCTCAAACCCGGGCGGAAACTACAACGGCCACATCGATTTCCACCTATCCGATGGCTTGGTCGATGTGGTCGTTCTGTACTTGCCGCATAAGACTAATCCTGTGATCCGACTGGTCAGAATGGGCTCGCATCAAGAACTGTTCCAGGGCCCACTGAGCTAGCCACTCGCTTTTAACTTGCGGTGAAATAGGGACTGATTGGCGGCTGATACGCCAAAAAACAGTCCCTATTCCACCGCAAGTGGTGGGGATGTCCTGCCTGTTGACGTGGCATCTGGCTTTCCCTTGTGGTTGATTTCGTCTAAGAGCTCCGCTGCGATCTCGCTGTTTTTGAACCTGATGCTGCAGTCTTCTTTCTTGGGGAAAGCTAGTAGCGGGATCGTTCCGTACCAGATAGTTTCTTCGTCAATTATCGCTGCACACAAACGTCCTTCTGCTCTAATGGCATGCTCGACGTTCATTTCTGCCAAAGTCTCGCTTGCATCTTCGCGCGGAGTCGAGGCAATGAAAAACTCAAGAGCAATCCCTCGGGCAGTGGCACCTTTGATTGCATCGCCGAGCTTTGCGAGGCAGGCGGCGGATGCGTAGGGCGCGGCAATGAAGATGCTCTTGGCGGCGCCAACGATGTCTTCAACCAGAGTCTCTACGGCATTAGCCGGTTCTATGAGAATGTTTTGATCGGACTGCTCGCTGCCTCCGGTCACGTAGACTTCGTACCCGAGCTTGGCGTAGGTCTTGAGTCTCTTCTGGTACATGCGGGCGAGCATGGGTATAGATAAATCAACGTAGTCGAATATCTCAACCCGTCGCTTGCCCTCGTGGCTTCTATGGAGCCTGCCCGCCTGCTGCGTGATGCTGCCGTCCCACGATATCGGCGTGGCAATGAGTAGAGTGTCAAGGTAGGACAGATCGAAGCCCTCGCCCAAAAGGCTTTCGGTGGCGACGATGATTCGATGTTCATGCTCGAAGCGGGGAAGACTGCTCAGTATCGTTTTTCTTTCTTTGGCGTCGATTTCCCCGGTCAGGAGAACGGGTTCGTGTCCTTGGTTTTTGAGCATCCCGAACAGCTCCTCGGCATGCTTTTTCCTTTTAGTCAGCACGAGCGGATGCCGGCCGTTTGACGCAGCTTCAATAGCGTCGTTGACAATCAATTCGTTTCTAGCTGCATGCGTGCACAGCAGGTCGAGAATCTGATTGAAGTTTGCACCTGGCTCGTAGGCGGGTAGTCGAATTCCAGTAAAACGAGGCCGTACGATGCGCTGGATGCCCTGCTGAATCGCTTGCGCTTTTGGATCGATAACATAACGGAGCGGGCCGCAGAGCATGGAGAGCGCCCGCGTAAGGCCGTCGGATCGTTCGGGCGTCGCAGAAAGGCCGTATACGTATTTGGCCGGGGCGGACTTGAGAATAAGCTCGAGCTGTGGTGCGGCGGCATGGTGGCATTCGTCGCAGATAATGAGGCCGTAATTACGAACAAGGCCCTTAACTATCGGCTCTCCGGTTTGGCGGTCTTTGCCAGATAACGACTGGAATGAAGCGATGTCGACGAGGCCGCTTACGGCCATTTTGCCTCCTCCTATTTGTCCGATGACCGGAGGCTGCCTTTTGCTGATTCGTCCTTTTGGGGTTCGGACGGGCTCCCTGTTGTCCGTAATGTCGATAAATCGCTCGAGCTGGGATTTCCATTGGGTTATGAGTGCGGTTTTGGGAACGATGACGAGCGTTGGAAGACCAATGGATGCAATAAGATAAGCTCCGATGACTGTTTTACCGAAGCCTGTCGGCGCGGACATGATTCCGTCTTCGTATATGAGCATCTGATCAGCGGCGATTTGCTGCTCAGGGCGAAGGACTCCTTTAAATGCCATAACAATCGGATTACCCGATTTGCGCTCGTCTGAATAGTGGGCGGTAACGCCGGTCTCTTGAACTAGCTGCTCAAGTTGAGTTTTGCAGCCCCGGGGAATTGCAACATGACCATCTCTCAGTTCGCTAAGGTCTATGAGTCGCGGTTTGCCGAATACTGATTGATGCATGGACTGCGCGCGATAGAATGCCGGATTGGCAAATGTCGCAAGTCCGCGGATTTCCATTTGAGCTGCTGGACTCAGAGACTTCTCGGGGATGTACAGCATATCGGCTTGAATAACGGGCAGCGATGAGGGAAAGTCCCGCGATGTGAGTGGTAGTCGCTTTCGTGGTCTTTGGGCATACCGTTTGCCCTTGTTTGCCACCGTAGTTGTTGCTGGTCCGTGCGGGTTGTTTCCAGGGGCCTCAATCAGATCTTGCACCGTCGAGCGCGGAATCAGCTGGACTTGTGATAGATAGAGCCATTGGTCGGGAAAGGGCTTGAATTGTTCGTCTACAAATACACTGTTTCCTTCACGTTGCGCCTTGCCTTGAAAGGGGAGTGCGATGAGGTTTCCGAAGCCTCCATCGGGAATAGTGGCCTGAGCGGGTAGCATTCGATCAAAGGCCTCGAACGTGATTGTCTTATTATGCGCCGCAGCTTCGGTTATGAGGCAACTTCCAAACTCTCGGGCAGCCTTTGCGCTGATTGGCTCGAGGAAGAAAAACCAGATGTGGGCGCCGTTGCCGGACCTTGAGCGCTCAACGGCGGCGTTAATGCCCCGTCGTATTGCAACAAGCCGTACGGCATTTGTTGCCTCTTTCCAGTCCGCTTTGTCAAAATCGATGACGAGAACTTTCGTGTTGCAGTTCCTATCGAGAACATATTGCCCGAGGACATCGCGGAACCGGTCATCGTTGCCTTTAAAGTGAGCAATGATTGCGGCATCGCTTAATTCCGGGAAGACGCGATTGCTGCATTCTACGCATTTAACTCTTTGATGGGCTGCTTTGGGGCAAATTCCTGGCTCCCACTCATTAGCACAAGCAGGCGTATAGCCAATGCCCCCGTCCTTTCTGCGATATCCATGAGCGTAAACATCTTTGCGCCCGGTAAAGAGACTGCGAAAGAGCTCGAGTTTATCGCGTGCTGGGCTCGCGCTGGTGACGATGCCCTCGATTTGCGCTCGTTCATCGAACAAAGCGCCAGCTTCTTCCCACTCTTCTAGCGTTGCGTAGCGTACGTCTGAACCGTTGTTGCAAATGACGATTTGTCGGTGTTGGTCCGATATATGTGTGATCGTCTGATCGTATTTAAATTGTGCGGTCCCAAAGAGGGCGTATTGATGCATGGCGTTGCCCATTTGAATGCCGTCCTTGTATTGGAGTTGTTGAGACGAGGGTACGGCATTACGGCTTTTTGGGATATGTAATTTCGATTCAAGTTTGCTAATGGCAAGGGATTATTCTGCGAGCGGCTTTCGGTCGATGCCAAGGCGCGCGACGGCCCTTGATAATCAGGGTTTGCGGTCATATAGGTAGCCGGAGGCGTAAAGAGCGGACCTCATTCAGACCCGGTGGGCAAAAAATGGCAAATATGAGTACTGTTGCTCGGTTAGTCTCATATCATTTGAGAAGTATCTAAGACCAATTGACTGAGTTTTAGTATATTCACCCCTCTAAACACGACGATTCGGGGCTTTATGGAGCTTGAAATCGGTGGAAGCGGGCAATTTCAGCGACATTTTGCTGTTACTAAATTTATGACAGTACTCATATTTGCCATTTTTTGCCCACCGGGTACCGCTAGGGGCTAGTCGAAGCTCCCCCAAACAGCTGGGAATGCGCCGATCGTCAGCATATCTTGTATATGGATGGCTCAGCAAAAGAGGTTGCGGTGGAATGGGGATTGATTTGCGGCTGATAAGCCAAAAACAGTCCCTATTCCACCGCAAGTGGTAAAGGTGCCCCTAGTGAATGGGCTGGTAGCGGGGGCAGTAGCTGATGGCGATGGCGTCGACGCCTACGTGGGTGGCGATGGTGCAGCCGATGGGGCCGGTGCCGGCGTCTACGTAGTTCTGGCCTGCGAGCGCCTGGTTGACGAGCTCGTGCTCCTCGGCGGCGCCGGTTGTGAGTACGCGCACGCTCGAACCCGGGTGTTCAGCCAAAAACGCGAGGCAGTCGGCCATGGTGTTGGCGACGATGCGCTTGGCGCCGCGGCCCTTCTTGATGGCCTTGATCTCGCCCGATTTCCACTCCGGCGAAACGGCTAGGCGAATGTTGAGCATTTGCGTGAGCTGGCCGGCGAGTTTAGGTGCGCGGCCGTTCTTAACGAGGTTTTCGAGCGTGCGGGGAATCAGCAGCAGGTGGGCGTCGGGCAGCGTCGCGCGGATCTGCGCCTCGGTCTCGTCCAGGCTGCGGCCGTCCTCGCGCATGGCGAGCGCATACTCCACCAGCAGGCCCTCGGCACCCGAGCCGGTGCGCGAATCGATGCAGCGCACGTCGAGCTCGTGGGTATCGGCCGTCAGGCTGGCGTTGGCATAGCAGGCAGACCACTCGCTGCATAGCGAGATAAAGATGGCGCTGTCGTGGCCGTCGGCGCGCACGCGGTCAAAGAGTGCCTTGAACTCGCCGGCGCTCGGCTGCGAGGTGTGCGGCAGCTGCTCGGTGCCGGCCATGCGCGCGACGTACTCCTGGGCGGTAATTTGCACCTGGTCGAGCAGGTCCTCGCCCTCGATAATCACATGCAGCGGAATCACGTAAATGCCGAGCTCTTGGGCGCGGGCGGGGGAGATGTCCGACGTGGAGTCGGTTATGATGGCAAAAGACATAATTGCACCTTTCATTGGGGCGCTTGCGCGCCGCCTTCTGAGAGCAAAGTGCGACAAGTATAGTAGAGTCGTTCCACATTACTAGGTTCAATTGTTGAATAGTCAACAGTTTGAAGTGTCGGTGTGGAAATCGTCAACTGGGGAAGAGGAATGCCGATGGAGGCGTTGGAGATATGCAGACGGCCGGTCGTGCTGTTCGATTTTGACGGCACGGTGGCAGATACGGGCCGGGCGGTGATGACCTCGACGCGCAAGACGCTGGCTGCGCGCGGGCTTTCTGAGGCGCAGATGGGTGACCTGCGCCGCATGATCGGGCCACCCCTGTGGAAGAGCTTTCACGACTTTTACGGCTTTTCCCGCGAGGAGTCGCTGGTTGTGGCCGATGAGTACCGCGCCTTTTTTGATGAACTGGGACCGGAAGAGTACCCCGTGTTCGATGGGATTCCCGAGCTGCTGGATGGGTTGACCGCCCAGGGCAAGCGTATGGCTGTGGCAACGTCGCGCATGGAGGCAAAGTGCATCGACATGGTGCGTGAGCTCGGGCTTTCTCAGTTTGAGGCGGTGATTGGCATGAATCCGCCGCAGGGGCGCGAGACCAAGGCCGATTCGGTCCGCGATGCCCTGGCGGCTCTGGGTGCGGCGGCCGACGATGCCGTGATGATCGGCGATCGCTTTAACGATGTGGAGGGCGCGCACGCGATGGGTGTGCCGTGTATCGGCATCTATTCGGGCGCGGCGGCGCTGGGGGAGCACGAGGCCGCGGGTGCCGATGCGGTGGTGCA
Organism: Collinsella sp. CLA-JM-H32B; assembly: GCF_040098065.1. NCBI lineage: Bacteria > Bacillati > Actinomycetota > Coriobacteriia > Coriobacteriales > Coriobacteriaceae > Collinsella > Collinsella sp. CLA-JM-H32B. The sequence goes on from NZ_JBBNNA010000009.1 coordinate 51,790, forward strand.
CTCGGTGGCCGAGCTTGCTAAACTTTTCGCTATATAAGTATGTGATGTGAGGGGCGGGCACGCTCGCCCCTCATTGGTAAGGAGGTCGTCCATGAATCAGGTGGAGCAGAGCGTCGCTGAGTATGTCGACGAGGTCTGGGAAGATGTCGTCGCCGATATCGAGCAGCTGGTGAGTTATCCGTCCGTAGCCGTTGCTGCCGACGCAGAGCCCGGTGCGCCGTTTGGCCGCCCGGTCCGTGATGCGCTCGATTGCGCGCTCGGCATTGCGCAGAAGCTCGGCTACCAGACGAGCGACGACGAGGGCTATGTGGGCATTGCCGATATCCCTGGCCGCGGCGACAAGCAGCTCGCGACCATCTGCCACGTGGACGTGGTTCCCGCCGGTCCCGGTTGGAACACCGACCCGTTTGCGATGGAGCGCCGAGAGGGCTGGCTGCTCGGTCGCGGCGTAATCGACGACAAGGGCCCGGCGGTGCTGTCGCTCTACGCCGGCGCCTATCTGCTCAAGCACGGCATTACCCCGCGCTATACCTTCCGCGCGCTGCTGGGATGCGATGAGGAAGTGGGCATGTCCGACGTTCACCATTATCTGGAGAACCACGCGAACCCCGACTTTCTGTTTACGCCCGATGCCGAGTTCCCGGTTTGTAATGCCGAGAAGGGCCAGTTTGGGGCGACGTTTGTGAGTCCCAAGATCGACGGCGGGCGCATTGTGTCCTGGAGCGGCGCCGAAGCGAGCAACGCCATTCCGTCGCAGTCTATCTGCGAGCTTGCGATTGCCGCCGATGAGCTGCCGGCGCCTGTTGAGAACGCCGACCGCCTGGAGATCACGGCGCTCGGCAACGGGCATGCGCAGATTTTCGCCCACGGCATTGGCGGTCATGCCTCGATGCCCGAGGGAACAATCAATGCCGTCGGCCTCATCGTGGCGTATCTGCGCGAGGCCGAGGATGCGTTTGGTGCGCGCGACGAGCGCCTGCTGACGCCTGCCGAGCACGAGTTTGTCAAGTTTCTGGCCTTTGTGCATGCGGACGCCTATGGCCGCGGCCTGGGAATCGATGCGACGAGCCCGGCGTTTGGCCCGCTCACCTGCAACCCCGGCGTCATCCGTGTGGTGGATGGCCATATCGAGCAGGTCATCGACGTGCGCTTCCCCGATAGCACGAGCGCCGATACCATCAGCGAGCAGCTCGAGCCGCTCGTGGGGCGCTTTGACGTGACCTGTCGCGTGGGTCATGCAAAGGTGCCGTTCTCGGTCTCTGCCGACGATCCGGCCGTGAAAGCGCTGATTGATACCTATAACGAGTTTACGGGTAAGCATGCCGAGCCCTTTGCCATGGGCGGCGGCACGTACGCGCGCAACTTTGCCCGCGCCGTGTCATTTGGCCCCGAGGAGACCGGCCTGGAGTTGCCCGCATGGGGCGGCCAGATGCATGGCCCCAACGAGTGCGCCAACGAGGAACAGCTCAAGCAAGCGCTCAAGATCTATATTGTTGCGATCTTAAGGCTCAACGAGCTCGAGCTTTAAGGTTGCGGCGTTTTGCCAATCTAAGTTGCGGTGGAATAGTTCCTAGAATCGGCTGCCTAACAGCCAAACAGGAACTATTTCACCGCAACTTTGCTTTTATTGGTGTAAAAGGTGCGCCATATTTGGCGCTGGATTGTTATTCGTTTGTAAAGCCCTGCCGCGCTTGCGGTAAGGGTTTATCAAATGCCCGTAAGAAACCGCAGTTGGCGCGGGTGCTGCCCGGTCGGGGTCGTATCTTTCCAAACAGCAAAGCGGGCAGGGTGCCCGCGATTCGCATGTACGAAAGGAAGATCATGCTCGATCAGGCTTATTCTCGTCGTCAGTTCCTCGGCCTTGCTGGTGGTCTTGCCAGCATCGTCGGTCTCGGTCTCGTTGGCTGCGGCGGCGCAGGCGCATCCGACGCCGCCGACAAGGGTAGCGCCGCTGCTGCCGAGTCCGTCTCCGGCGAGGTGACCTACGACGGTGCCTCCTCGTTCCAGGCTCTCGTCGAGGCCGCTGCCGAGAAGTTCATGGATGCCAACCCCGACGTCTCCGTCTCCGGCTCGGGCAACGGTTCGGGCAAAGGTCTGACCGCTGTTGCCGCCGGCACCGTCACCATCGGTAACTCCGACGTCTTCGCCGAGACCAAGCTCGAGGCCGACCAGGTCAAGAACCTCGTCGACCACGAGGTCGCCGTCGTGGGCATGGGTCCCGTCGTCTCTAAGAACGTGAAGGTCGACGACCTGTCCCTCGAGCAGCTCAAGGGCATCTTCTCCGGCCAGATCACCAACTGGAAGGAGGTCGGCGGCGACGACGCCAAGATCGTCGTTCTCAACCGCAAGGCCGGTTCCGGTACCCGCGCCACCTTCGAGGCTGCCGTCTTTGGCGACGAGGCAGTCGACTTTAAGGGCGATGCCGAGCTCGACAAGTCCGGCGACGTCCAGACTCAGATGGGCAGCACCGATAACGCCATCTCCTACCTCGACTTCTCGCACTTCGATGACTCCAAGTTCAACGCCATCAAGGTCGAGGGCGTCGAGCCCAAGAGCGCAAACGTCACCGACGACTCCTTCAAGATCTGGGCTACCGAGCACATGTACTGCTCCAAGGACGCCGACGAGGCCACCACGGCCTTCCTGGAGTTCATGCTTTCCGACGACGTCCAGGGCAAGCTCGTCGAGGAGCAGGGCTTTATCCCCGTCTCTGCCATGAAGGTCGTCAAGGACGCCAGCGGCAAGGTCTCTGCTAAATAAGTAATCGCCCCCGGAAAGGTTTGCAATGGCAAAACAGCTGCCAAAGCGCGACCTTGAGAACGTGGGCCTGGGCGTCACGGGCGCGTGCGTAGCGCTCGTGACGCTTGTCGTTGCCGCGCTTATCTTCATGGTCGCCCAAAAGGGCCTCTCGGCTTTTCTCAAGGATGGCGTTTCGGTTGTCGAGTTCTTCACCGGCACCAAGTGGGACCTGGCCAACACAGCCGAAAACGGTCTGCCCTATACCGGCGCCCTGCCCCTGATCGTCACCTCGTTTGCGGTCATGGTGCTCTCCACGCTCATCGCGCTGCCCATCGCCATCGGCTCCGCCATCTTTGCGGTCGAGATCCAACCCAAATTTGGTTCCAAGGTCTTTCAGCCGCTTATTGAGCTTTTGACCGGCATTCCCTCGGTCGTCTTTGGACTGATTGGCTTTCACGTGGTCGTCGGACTTATGAAGTCCGTTTTCCACGTGAGCACGGGTCTGGGCATCCTGCCCGGCGCCATCGTGCTGGCTGTCATGATCCTGCCGACGATGACCACCCTTTCGGTCGATGGCCTGCGCGCCGTGCCCGACGGCTACCGTCAGGGCTCGCTCGCGCTGGGCTACACCCGCTGGCAGACCATCTGGCACGTGGTGCTCAAGTCCGCCATGCCGTCGCTCATGACTGCGGTCATCCTTGGCATGACGCGCGCCTTTGGCGAGACGCTCGCCGTGCGCATGGTCATCGGCGGTATCGAGGCCATGCCGACGTCGCTGCTGTCGCCGGCCTCGACCATCACCACCACGCTCACCACGTCCATGGCGGTCTATGCCGAGGGTTCGGCCCAGGACGATGTTCTGTGGGCGCTCGGTCTGCTGCTGATGGGTATGAGCCTCATCTTCATCCTGATCATCCACATTATCGGCCGCAAGGGGGCGAAGGCTCGTGGCTAGCACGCGCATCCATATCGACGAGGCGAGACTCGGGCGCGTCCAAAAGCAGGATCGCATCGCCACGGGCGTGCTGACGGCAATCATCGCCATCGTCATGCTCATCGTCGTCTCCATGGTGGCCTATATCCTGTTCGAGGGCATCTCGACGCTGTTCCAGCCGGGTTTTCTCACGCAGCCGTCGCGCGCCAACGGAACTCAGGGCGGCGTACTCTACCAGCTGTTCGACTCGTTCTATCTGCTGCTGATCACCCTGATCATCTCGGTGCCCATCAGCCTGGGCGGCGCGGTCTTTTTGGTTGAGTACGCGCCGGACGGTCCCATCCGCGACATCGCTTCCACCGCCATCGAGACGCTGTCCTCGCTGCCTTCCATCGTTGTCGGCATGTTCGGTTTCCTGGTGTTCTCGGTGCAGCTGGGCTGGAAGTACTCCATCATCTCCGGCGCCGTCGCGCTCACCATGTTCAACATTCCCATCCTGGTGCGCGTGATCCAGCAGGCGCTCGAGGACGTGCCGCAGGCCCAGCGCGATGCGTGCCTGGCCATGGGCCTTACCCGCTGGGAGGCCACGCTGCACATCCTGATCCCCGAGGCCATGCCTGCCATCGTGACCGGCATCGTGCTTTCGGCCGGCCGCGTGTTTGGCGAGGCCGCGGCACTGCTCTTTACCTCGGGCATGAGCTCGCCGGTGCGTTTGAACTTCTTGAGCTTTAACCTGTCGAGCCCCACCTGCGCTTGGAACGTGTTCCGCCCCGGTGAGTCGCTCGCCGTGCACATCTACAAGATTTACGGCGAGGGCAGCCCCGAGGCCCAGCAGATCGTTTGGGGCACCGCTGCACTGCTGATGATCTGCGTGCTGCTGTTTAACATAGTTGCCCGTATCGTGGGCAAGCAACTGGCAAGGAAGATGACGGCCGAATGAGCGAGATGAATGCAATGCCCGCAACCGAAGCGGCATCGTCCGAGACCCAGGACTTTCTGTCGAGTGTGGGGGAGAGCGAAAAGCGCGTGCGCGTGAGCGGCAAGGCCGTGAGCGACGAGGTCGTGCTCTCCACCAAGGACGTCAACGTGTACTATGGCGACCACCATGCGCTGCACGATACGTCGCTCGACTTTCACAAGGGTGAGATCACGGCACTCATCGGGCCTTCGGGCTGCGGTAAGTCGACCTTCTTGCGCAGCCTCAACCTGATGAATCGAGAGATTCGCGGCTGCCGCGTGGAGGGCGAGATCAACTACCGCGGGCGCAACGTGAACACCAAGGCCGAGAACACCTATGAGCTGCGTCGCTCCATTGGCATGGTGTTTCAGCAGCCCAACCCGTTCCGCAAGTCCATTCGCGACAACATCACGTTTGCGCCTAAGCGCCACGGCATCACCGACCGTGACGAGCTCGACCGCATGGTCGAGGAGAGTCTGCGCGGCGCGGCGCTGTGGGACGAGGTCAAGGACAAGCTCGACAAGAGCGCCTATGCGCTTTCAGGCGGTCAGCAGCAGCGCCTGTGCATTGCACGCACGCTGGCGCTCAACCCCGACGTAATCCTGTTTGACGAGCCCTGCTCGGCGCTCGATCCCATCTCGACGCTGGCGATTGAGGACCTTATGTCGTCGATTGTGGCCGAGCGCGCCATCGTCATCGTGACGCACAACATGGAGCAGGCGTCGCGCGTGTCCAACCGCACGGCGTTCTTCTACATGGGCGATATGGTCGAGTACGACGAGACCGACGAGATATTCCAACGGCCCAAGGACAAGCGGCTGAACGATTACCTCACCGGCATGTTCTCCTAGTCCGGGACATGCTTGAGGCCCGCGGCGGCCACGGTCGCCACGGGACTGATTGGAGAGGCGGGTCATCTCTTATGGGAGATGGCCCGCCTTTTGCTCTGCAACCGAATCGACCACCACAAAGGGGACAGGCACCTTCGTGGTGGTTTGGGGTGGGGCTCGCTGCTATCATGGACAACGTTGAATTTCTACGAAGGAGCAGGGCATATGGCGATTCTTTTGGGATGCGATTCCATCAGCCTAGAGTTTCCCACCAAGCATATTTTCGATAGCGTGACGCTCGGCGTGGGCGAGGGCGACCGCATTGGTATTGTTGGTAAAAACGGCGACGGCAAGTCGACGCTGCTGAGCGTGCTCGCCGGCACGCTGGAGCCCGACGATGGCCGCGTGACGCATCGCCGCGGCACCACGATCGGTCTGCTCGGCCAAAAGGACCAACTTGTCGACACCGATACCGTGCATCATGCCGTCGTGGGCGACACTCCCGAGTATGAGTGGGCGTCGAGTCCGCGTACGCGCCAGATCCTCGCCGGTCTCATTAGCGATGTGCCCTGGGAGGGCACGGTGGGCGAGCTTTCGGGCGGTCAGCGCCGTCGCGTGGACCTTGCGCGCCTGCTGATCGGCGACTACGACGTGCTCATGCTCGACGAGCCCACCAACCACCTGGACATGCGCACCATCAACTGGCTCGCGCGTCACTTAAAGGCCCGCTGGCAGCGCGGTCAGGGCGCCATGCTCGTGGTCACGCACGATCGCTGGTTCTTGGACGAGGTCTGCACCAGCATGTGGGAGGTCCACGACGGCCAGGTCGATCCCTTCGAGGGCGGCTACTCGGCATACATCCTGCAGCGCGTGGAGCGCGACCGCATGGCCGCAGTTACCGAGGAGCGTCGTCGCAACATGGCACGCAAGGAGCTCGCGTGGCTGAGCCGTGGCGCCCAGGCGCGCTCCACCAAGCCCAAGTTTCGCGTGGATGCCGCTCGCGAACTCATCGCCGACGTGCCGCCCGTGCGCGACGAGCTGGAGCTCAAGCGCCTGGCGGTGAGCCGCCTGGGCAAGCAGGTCATCGACGTGATCGACGTGGACGCCGGCTATGCGGATACCGACGGCGCGCCCAAGCAGGTGCTCTCCGACGTGACCTGGCTTATCGGTGCGGGCGACCGCTATGGTCTTTTGGGTGAGAACGGTGCCGGCAAGTCCACGCTGCTCGACGTGATCCAGGGCAAGATCGCGCCCCTGCGCGGCCGCGTGAAGATCGGCCAGACGGTACGTTTTGGCGTGCTATCGCAGCAGCTCGAGGAGCTCGAGCCCTACATGGGCGACACGATCCGCGAGGTGCTCAGCAACTATAAGAAGTACTACGTCATCGACGGCAAGGAGACTTCGCCCGAGAAGCTCTGCGAGCGCCTGGGCTTTACGACCCAACAGCTCTGGAGTCGTATCGGCGACCTTTCGGGCGGCCAACGCCGTCGCCTGTCGCTGCTGCTGACGATCCTGGACGAGCCCAACGTGCTTATCCTGGACGAGCCGGGCAACGACCTGGATACCGATATGCTCGCGATTGTCGAGGATCTGCTGGACGGCTGGCCCGGCACGCTGATCCTGGTGACGCACGACCGTTTCCTCATGGAGCGCGTGACCGACCAACAGTGGGCACTGCTTGACGGCCACCTGACGCATATGCCCGGCGGCGTCGATCAGTACCTGCGCCTGTGCAACGCCACCGCCGAGGGCGAGCCCGTGGGCGCGCCGAGTGCCAAGACCGGCACGTTCGACACCGGTGCCGCAGCGGTTGCGGCCGAAAAGCCTAAGACGAGCGGGCAGCCCAACGGCCTGTCCAACGCCGAGCGTCAGAAGCTTCGCCGCGAGGTGAGCTCGCTCGAGCGCAAGATGGAGACGCAGCGCGCTCGCGTGGAGGAGGCCGAGGCCGCCATGGCCCAGGTCGATCCCACCAACTACACGGCGCTTGGCGAGCAGCAGGCAAAGATCGACGAGGCCCACGCCGCCATGGACGAGCTAGAGATGGCGTGGCTTGAGGCGAGCGAAAAGCTCGAGGGCGAGGAGTAGACGAGGATGATCAAGGCTGCGTTTTTCGATATCGACGGCACGCTGCTGAGCTTTAAGACGCACCGGATTCCGGCGTCGGCGCAGCAGGTGCTCGACAGCTTTCATGAGCAGGGGATTGCGTGCGTGATCGCCACGGGTCGCCCGACCTACCAGATGCCGGACTGGCTGTTCGACCTGGGCTGGGATGCGTACATTACGCTTTCAGGCCAGCACTGCTTTGATGCTGAGGGCGTCTACCGTAGCTGCCCGATCGATCCGGACGATGTCGCGGTGATTGTGGGCCAGGTGGCGCAGGGGCGCTATGACTCGCTGTGCATGCAGGGCGAGAACTCGTTTGTGAACCGCCTGTCCGAGCGCGTGGTGACGGCCGGCAGCAACGCGGGAATCGTCTACCACGAGGAGCCGTTTGAGCATGCCTTCGATGCGCCGGTTTACCAGTTCTGTGCCTTCGTGGATCCTGCCGACGAGCATATAGTGACCGACGCCGTGTCGCATTCGCTCACCACGCGCTGGTGCGATCTGTTCTGCGACATTATTCCCGCTAACGGCGGTAAGGACCTGGGCGTGGCGGCGACGCTGGAGCGCCTGGGCATCGACGCGAGCGAGGCGATCGCCTTTGGCGACGGCGAGAACGACTTGTCAATGTTTTCCGCCGTGGGCACAAGTGTGGCCATGGGCAACGCACAAGAGACCGTGAAGGCCGCAGCGACCTACGTGACGACCGCCGTAGACGACGACGGCATCTACAACGCCGCAAAGCACTTTGGCCTGCTATAGCTGAGGATTCAGCACTTGGGGACGTTCCTTTTCTGCCGGCAGCTGGGGACACTCCTTGCGGGGCGTGTCCCCATGTTGTGTTCGCCTGGCGCGTTTTGTGAAACACGGCTAACTTTTTAAACAACGTAGTAAGACATGGGCAACTTTTGCGGTAAAGTAAGCCAAGGAAAGTATCCAAAGGCTAACTAACGATCATCGCGAAAGGCGGCCCATGGCCCTACGTGAATCTGGAGAAGACTATCTCGAATCTATTTATGTGCTCTCGGAGCGCCAAGGCACGGTGCGCTCAATCGACGTCGCCGAATACCTGGGCGTGACCAAGGCGAGCGTCTCTAAAGCCATGGCGACGCTGGAAAACAGCGGCTATGTCGAAATGGGCAAGCGCGACGTTCATCTGACGGAGCGTGGTCTGGAGGTCGCTCGCCAAATGTGGGAGCGTCACTGCTTTTTCGTGGGGCTGCTAGAGGATGCGGGTGTTTCGGCTGAGGTCGCGTCGCAAGAGGGCTGCCACATGGAGCATTGCCTGAGCGAGGAGAGCTTTGAGAAGCTGAGATCGATGCTGGGACGGGATGGTGTTTCGGCGCCAACAATGACCGACTAGCACTCCCGCAGCGGCGCGCCTCCCGCGCCGGAACGGCGCGGGACAGCGATCGGGATGAGTGGCCCCACCAACTAAGTCCAACTCAGACAAGGAACCCCGCCAGTAAGCGATGCCCAAGAACCACCAGCAACGTCACCGCAGGCCGGGGCCGGGCTTGGTTTTGAAAACATTCCGCAGCGCGAGGCCCGCCTTTCCGTTGCTCCGCAGGAGCAGGAAAGACGGGCCTCATGCGCGAGGACGTTTTCAAAACCAAGCCCGGCCCCGGCCGGACAGCTAACGAACGCTACAGGTTCTTGACCCCCATCGCGCGCATGGCGTTCAGGATGGCGATGATTGCCACGCCTACGTCGCCAAAGACCGCAAGCCACATGTTGGCGATGCCGAGCGCCGCAAGCACCAAAATCAGCAGCTTAACGCCCAGCGCAAAGATGATGTTCTGCCAAACAATCGACATGGTCTTGCGCGCCACGCGGATTGCGCGGGAGATGTTGGACGGCTTGTCATCCATCAGCACGACATCCGCCGCCTCAATCGCAGCGTCGGAGCCCATGGCGCCCATGGCAATGCCTACATCGGCGCGCGTAAGCACAGGCGCATCGTTGATGCCGTCGCCGACAAAGGCGAGCTTGCCCTTACCGCTTTCGGCCGCGAGCAGCGCTTCAACACGCTCGACCTTGTCGCCCGGCAGCAGCTGCGCATGGAACTCGTCGAGGCCGAGCTGCTTGGCCACCGCAGCAGTCACTTCCTCGCGGTCGCCCGTGAGCATAACGGTGCGCTTGACGCCGGCGGCGTGCAGGTCGCGGATCGTCTGCTCGGCATCGGCCTTAACGGTGTCTGCAATCACGATGTGGCCGGCGTACACGCCGTCAACGAGCACATGCAGAATCGTTCCAACGACCTCGCAATCGGGCGCTTCAACGCCGGCCGTGGCGAGCATCTTTGCGTTGCCAACGACGACATGCTTGCCGTCGATGGTTGCCGTCACGCCGTGGCCCGCGTCGTTGGCGGAGTCGCTCACGCGCTTGGGGTCGACTTCGCCCTGGTAGGCGACGCGCACGGACTGCGCGATGGGGTGATCAGAGAACGACTCCGCAAGGGCTGCGACCTCAAGCAACGACTGCTCGGTATAGCCAGCCTCGGGGTGCACCGCGACCACCGAGAACGTGCCGTTGGTGAGGGTGCCTGTCTTGTCAAAGACGACGGTGTCCACGTCCGCGAGCGTCTCGAGGTAGTTGGAGCCCTTGATGAGAACGCCCAGCTTGGATGCGCCGCCGATGCCGCCAAAGAAGCTCAACGGTACGCTGATCACGAGCGCGCACGGGCAGCTGACGACCAGGAAGGTCAGACCGCGCAGAATCCAGTCGGACCAGGCTCCGGTGACCAGGCCGCCGCCGAGCGCGAGCACCGCAGCGGCGCCGGTGACGGCGGGGGTGTAGACGCGGGCAAAGCGCGTGATGAAGTTCTCGGTGCGCGCCTTCTTTTCGCTGGCATTCTCCACGAGCTCCAGGACGCGCGCGACGGTGGACTCGCCAAAGGGCTTGGTGGTGCGCACGTGGATGAGGCCCGTCATGTTGATGCAGCCGCTGATGATATCGTCGCCGGACTTGGCGGGGCGGGGGACTGACTCGCCCGTGAGCGCGGCGGTGTCGAGCTGGGTTTCGCCCTCGACGATGACGCCGTCGATAGGCACGCGCTCGCCGGGTTTGACCACGATCACGGTGCCGACGGCGATGTCATCGGGAAAGACCTGTTCGAGTGTACCGTCGGCTTGCTCGACGTTAGCGTAGTCGGGCGCGATGTCCATCATGGCGCTGATCGACTTGCGGCTCTTGCCCACGGCGTATGCCTGGAACAGCTCACCGACCTGGTAGAACAGCATGACGGCGGCGCCTTCGGCCATGTGCGGGTCGGTATCGGGGAAGAGCACCATGGCAAACGCGCCGATAGTCGCGACGGCCATGAGGAAGCTCTCGTCGAAGGCCTTGCCGCGGCGGATGTTGTTGTATGCCTTTTGGAGCACGTCGTAGCCGGCAATCAAAAACGGCACGAGGAACATCACAAAGCTGGCGTAGATGTCGTCCGGGGTGCCGAATGCGGCGGTGAGGGCACCGAGCTCATCGAGGGCGTACACCACGGCAAAAATGCCCAGCGCTACCAGGATGCGGTTGCGCTTATGCTCAAGAGACTCTTTCTTCTTGCGCTTCTTCTTTTTCTTCTTGGGGTCGGCGGTGGCCATGACTCGTATCCTCCCAATTGAATGTATGAACACTCGCTCATATAATTTCGCGAGCAAAGGCCGCGGCATGCGCGGCCTTGCATGTTGGCGTAAACCTGGGCTAGAGAATGATCTCGCAGTCCGGCTCGGCGTCGGCCGTAAACTCTACAACGCGGTCGAGGACCTCGTCGAACTCGGCGTCATCGGCCTCGAGCGTCAGCTTCTGGGTCATAAAGTTGACGGACACGGATTTGACGCCATCGAGCTTGGCCAGCTCGTCCTGAAGCTCACGCGCGCAGTTGGCGCAGTCGATCTCGTCGAGTTTAAACTGCTTTTTCATGGTGGGTTCCTTTCGCTGTTTTGCGGCTTGGGTGCAGACCGCGCTGGTACCGTGGTTGGTTGCTATTCGCAGATATGGCTCATGCCCTGATTGAGCATGGTGTAGACATGATCGTCGGCAAGCGAGTAGAGGATGTTGCGGCCGTCGCGGCGGAACTTGACCAGGTGCGACTGCTTAAGCGTGCGCAGCTGGTGCGATACAGCCGACTGCGAGGTCGCGGTTGCCTCGGCGATGTCTGCCACGCAGAGCTCGCGGCCCATGAGGGCGTAGAGGATCTTGATACGCGTGGTGTCGCTAAAGACCTTGAACAGGTCGGCAAGGTCGTACAGCAGCTCCTCGTCGGGAAGGTCTTCGGGCGAGCAGGTGGTGGTGGGAACGTCGGGCACGATGGTGGTGTCGATGCCGGACTTTATTTCATCAGCGTGTTCGCTCATTGCAATATCCTTTCATATGAACATGCGCTCATATAACTTACTTCCGAGTATATGAGCGCATGTTCATATGTCAATATAATTCGCGAAATATTTTGCTATCGAATGGCTCTGGTGCGGCTAAGGGCATCGGTGGGCGCGAATAAGGCCGCCGATGCCAACGTGGGTACCTTAGCGACGTGCAAAAACGGGCCGATATCCGTTTGGATATCGGCCCGCATTGCGTCGTTTGAGAGGGACGCCTCGGCGTGTTGCAATTGCGTGGGGCGTTATGGCCCGGCAAATATTGCTCGCGGATGGCACCTCTGCATGGCAATCTACTTGGCAAATAGGTTCTTGAGGTTGAACTCGGCCTGCACTGTGCGGAGCATGAGGTCGGTGTCGTCGAGGCCCAGGTGCTGCTCGTTGGCGTCGGCGGCGAGGGTTCCACGGCGGCGCGCCCAGTTCTCGAGCGCAGCGGGCGCGGATTCGCGGGGGAGCGAGCGCACGTCGGCGTCCAGGCTGCGGCAGATCTGGCGCGAGTCGATGACGATGATCTTGCCTGCACGGCGTGCCTCGGCGTAACCGTCCAGATGAATTTTGAACCAGCTGTCCTCGAAGGCGGCATTGTGCGCCATATAGGGATACTTCTTCATGAGCTTGAGCAACTGCTTCTGCAGCTCCTTGTTCTCGCGGAACGGTTTTTTGCCGTCGATGTCGTCCCAGGTGATGTGATGGATGTTCGATAGCGGCACATCCTCGCCGCGGTAGATGTCGGGCAGACCGCAGTAGTGCGCCTCGGCGTCATGCGGCACGGCGTCGCTGGTGAGATCCATGATCTCCCAGCCCACGTTGATGATGTAGCCGCGCTCGGGCGCGCGACCGGTGGTCTCGATGTCGATGCCCAGCACCGTGCCTTGGATAGGCTTGCGAGCATAGGCCACGCCGAGTGCGTCGCGGTCACCGCGGATCTCGCGCATAACGGACGCGGCGGTGCGCTTTTGCATCTTGCCGATGGCGGCGCAGGTGTCGGCGTCGGACAGGCCGCGCGAGAGCGTCGCGGGCGTCACGTTGCGCAGGCGCGCCTCGCCGATCTGGTCGCACAGGTCGCGGTTGCGGTCGGCCAGGTCGCGCACGGTGGCAAAGTCGAAGCCGGGGTCGCCCTCGGCGGTAAAGTACTCGGTCTCGAGCACCTTGAGGGCCTCCTCGCCCTTCTGGCGCTCGGACTCCATGGCGCCGTGGTCGCCGTAGATAAACATGGGGATAAACGGCTGGCGTTCGTATTCGAGTGCTTGCGAAACATTCATATGCTGCTCCTTGGACGGGCCGCGTCGTGCGGCTCGGATTTGTTGAGTTATGGCGAGATGATAGTTTACCATGGGCAACTATTGGCATCGCGCCTGGGACAACTACAATACCCTAGTTGACCGCTAGGACTTTTACAGTGCTGCCGAAAGACACGAAAGGTTCCATCCGTCATGGATTTGCTGATTGATATTCTGCTCGACGCCGGCAAGGACACGCTCTCGCTGGTGCCGTTCTTATTGGTGACATATCTGGCCCTCGAGACGCTCGAGCACGTTGCAGGCGACCGCGTCAACGGCGCCATCAAACGCGCCGGCGCCGCGGGCCCCGTGGTTGGCTCGCTGCTGGGCATGGTGCCGCAGTGCGGCTTTTCGGCCATGGCGGCGACGCTGTACGCCGGTCGCGTCGTGACACTGGGCACACTGGTTGCGGTTTTCCTCTCGACCTCCGACGAGATGCTGCCGCTGTTGCTTGCCGAGCAGGTTCCCGTGCAGACCATGGCGATGCTTTTGGCTTCGAAAGCGCTGATCGCGCTGGTCACGGGCTTTATCGTGGATGCGGCTATCCGCGGCCTTCGTCGTAATGCCCGTGCGCATGCGGCGATTCGCCGTACCGTGCTGGGGACCGCTGCCAATCCGGCTCATGTGAACTGCGCGCACGACGACCATACCGGGGGCGACATCATTGACGAAGTGGCCGAGGCGGGCGTAAGTGCCGATCACATCCACGAGCTGTGCGAACGCGATCATTGCGGCTGTGACGAGGATGAGGACGAGCACGGGCACGACCGCAGCCACGACCATGGTCACGCGGACGAGCACGAGCACCACCACGGCCACGAGCATGGCCACTCCCACGAGGGCGCGCCCGTTCTGTCAATCATCCGCAGCGCCATCTCGCACACCGTTCAGGTATCGGTATTCATTTTCCTGGTGACGCTGATTCTGGTCGCCGTGCTCGAGACCTTTGGCGAGTCTGCAATCGAGCAGTTCCTGCGCGGCAACGAGACGCTCGCTGTCCTGGGTTCGGCGCTTGTCGGGTTGATTCCCAACTGCTCGGCCAGCGTGGTCATCACGCAGCTGTACCTGGAGGGCGCGCTACAGTTGGCGCCGATGCTCGCCGGCACGCTCATTTCCGCCGGCGTGGGCTACCTGGTCCTGTTCCGCACCAACCGCAGCGCTCGCGAAAACGTCCTGTTCCTGATCATGATGTACGTCATCGGCGCCGGCTGGGGCCTCATCCTATCCGCCTTTGGCCTCTAAGTAGGCTTAACAAAACGGGCTTCAAAATAGCCATGCTCGGCGCCGGCACAATGCGGCGATGCATGGCATTTTGAAGCCCGTTTTTTTGTTGAGCCATGGATCCTGAGCGCTCACACCGCTCTAAACAAAAAGGCAGATTTCCGGGCATATCCCAAAAATCTGCCTTGGTTAGCGTAGCAACTCGGTGAGGTTGCGTTTAAAGCGGGCTCGGTCCTCGCTGGTGAAGGCTGCCGGCCCGCGGGTGCGACCGCCAACGCGACGCACCTTCTTTTCCTCGTGGCGAATAAACAGTTGCATGTCGATGGTCGCCTTATCGTAGACACGCCCGCGCACGCCGATAGCGGCGGCATCGCGTCCGAGCACCATGCTCGCCAGGCCAATGTCCTGCGTCACGACCACGTCGCCAGCCTGCAGGCGCTCGATAATGGCAAAGTCGGCGCTATCGGCGCCCACGCTCACATCGAGCGTCGTGACCCAAAAGCCGCGTCGAGCGTGCTCGGCGTCGCGCGGATCGTCGCGGCGAATGTGGCGTTCCAGGTTCTGCGTGCTGTTGCCGGTGATAACGACGGCGACGCCCGCCCTCCGCGCGCAGTCGATTGACTCGCGCGTGACCGGGCAGGCGTCGGCATCAATAAAAAGCGTCTTTGGCATCTAGTGCACCAGTTTGCCAAACTGAATGGCGCGAACAATGAGCGTCACGCCAAACACCAGCAGCGCCGCGCCGCTAAAGATGACGAGCATCTTGGCCGACCACAGCGGATAGATAAACACGAACATGCCCGCGATGATGGAGAGCGCGCCGCTCAGGATGGCGAGGGCGCGGTTGGACGAAAGCTCGGACTCCAGAATCGACATGACGCCCTCGACAATCCAGCCAAAGCCGGCGACGACCACCACGAGCGTGGTGAGCGTTGCGGTCGAGAAGGCCTGATTGCGCAGGATTATGACGCCGCCCAGAATGATGAGCAGGTTGGAAATGATGCTCATAACGCGCCAGCCGGTGGGCAGCAGCGGCTCGAAAACAGCGGTAAACAGCCTGATCGCGGCCGTGATCACAAAGTAGAAGCCCAGGACGGTCGTCAGGAAGACGAGGGACTTGGCGGGCGCAAACAGCAGTGCGATGCCGGCGACGAGCGCTAAGACGCCCGTGATGGCGTAAATCCAGCGTACGGCCTTGACGGCCTTTCCGGCCATGCTTTTCTCGTCAAATCCAAACGCGCTCGATCGCTTGTCATCGTTCTTAAAGATGCTCATGATGTCTCCTTTCCGTGCGGCGTAAGCCGTAGCTCTCGCAACCAGTATCGCCCAAGGGCACCGTCGCGTGGGGCGGGAAGGGCGAATGGGAGCCTCACCTTCCCGAATTGTTATCTTTGTTCCCGTTTGGATGTGGGATATTCAACAGATGTAGAACATTGCAGCTCTGTTCGTTATTGCCTACGTTTTAGGTTAGATTTTCTTAAGGACAATTGGCTTTTATTGAGGGGTCCCTATGAACGAAACAGTTCCCGCGGCGCCGGTAAGCGCTGAGTCGATGGCAAAGCAGGGTTGCGAAAAGCTTGGCCTGGACACGATTGATGCGCTGGTCCGCCGCGCCCGCACGTGCCGCCGATTTGACGAGTCCATGCGCGTGCCGCGTGAGTTTTTGCTCGAGCTGGCGGAGCTGGCGCACCTGACCCCGTGTGGTGCCAATGCTCAGCGTCTTCGTTTTCATGTGGTGAGCGGTGCCGAGGACTGTGCGCGCGTGTTTGACGAGCTCGCGTGGGCCGGTGCGCTTAAGGATTGGCCGGGTCCTGCCGAGGGCGAGCGCCCGACCGGCTACATCGCGATTCTGGCCGAGCGCGCCGTTCCGGGCAAGTCTGCCGCTCCCATTACCGAGGTCGACACGGGCATTGCCGCGCAGACGATGATGCTCGCCGCCCGCAGCGCAACGCCCGAGGTGGCAGCCTGCATGTTCAAGGCCTTTACGCCCCATGCGATTGATGCCATGGGGCTCGATAACGACAAGTATGAGCTCAAGCTGATCATGGCCTTTGGCGTGCCGGCCGAGACGCAGATGATCGATGCGATCGATTCCAACCCCGACGGCTCAATTAATTACTGGCGTGACGAGGCGCAGGTGCATCACGTACCCAAGCGCCCGCTTGCCGACGTACTGGTGTAGTTGAGCGTCGCCGCGGCGTGATTCGGCGGTAAACCACCACAAAGGTGCCTGTCCCCTTTGTGGTGGTACGAGGGGAGGGCGTGTGGCAGATCTGTATTTGGTGCGGCATGGGCAGACCGAGCTCAATGTGCAGAACATTTTGCAGGGCTGGCAAGACTCGCCGCTCACGGAGCGCGGGCGCGAGCAAGCACTAGCGACGCGTACGGCGTTTGCGGCGCGTGGCGTGGCCTTTGATCATTTGTATTCCTCGCCGTTGGGTCGGGCACGGCGTACGGCCGAGCTTATCGTTGGCGAGGGCCGTTCCATTGCGCTGGTCGACGACCTGCGCGAGTGGCATTTGGGCTCGCTGGAGGGTACATCAAATCGCAAGATGCCGGCTCAACCCTGGGGCGATTATCCGGTTGCCTTTGGTGGTGAGTCAGAAACGCAGCTCCGGGCGCGCATGGTCGCGGCGCTGTCCCGCATCATGGCCCGGTCGCAGCACAACTGCGTGTTGGCAGTCTCCCACGGATCTGCCTGCCAGGAGTTTCTTAGATGCGTGACTGGCGGGGGAGAGCAACCCGACAACGGCGCCGTGCTTCATTTTGGCTATCGCGACGGGGCGTTTTCGCTCCTTGATTGGTAACGAACGAAAGGACCCCTATGAATAAAGACCTGTATCTGGTCCGTCACGGGCAGACGATATTTAACCTTAAGCGCATCATCCAGGGCTGGAGCGACTCACCGCTCACGCAGCTGGGTTGCGACCAGGCGGCGCGCGCCGGCATGTTTTTGCGTGCGCGCGGCATTGAGCCCGATCATGCCTACACCTCGACGCTGCATCGCACCGAGCAGACTATCGTCAACCTGTGGCCGGGCCTTGCCTACGAGCGCCTGGATGGCCTGCGCGAGTGGTTCTTTGGCGATTTTGAAGCCGAGCGCGTGATGCTGATGCCCGAGCGCCCGTGGCGCGATTTCTATCGCCAGTTTGGCGGCGAGGGCCAGATGCAGGTGCGTGAGCGCATGGTGGCGACGTTGACCGATCTTATGCGACGCCCGGACCACGAGTGTGTGCTCGCGGTGAGCCACGGCTCGGCCATCAAGGAGTTCATGGACCATACCAAGGGCGCGGCGGCCGACGAGTGCGAGCGCGTGCCGGGCAACTGCTCGGTGCTGCATTTTGCGTTTGACGATGCGGCCGATACGTTTGACCTGGTCGAAGTCTTTACGCAGGAAGATTATGCGCGCGAGCTGGGGCTAGAGCCGCTCGTGGCGGCGGCAGGTCCGCAGCGTGGATAACGCTGGCGTTGCGGTGCGGTTTGCTGTCGTAATTGTTTGATGCGAAAGGGGCGGAGGTGCATGCGCGGGCATTGCATCCCCGCCCCTTGCTTGTTGAGCTGCCGAGTCTTTGCGCTAAGCGTTTAAGCCTGGCTAGAACCACCGTGCAATTTGGTGGGTGAGCAGGCCCATCGGGACCTGCGGCGCGGCGCCGCTGACCAGAGCGGCGGGGAATAGCGCGGCGACGGTAAAGTTGAACGGTTCTTTGCCCGTGTAGGTGCCGGCCGTGCGGGCCTCGTCTGCCAGCAGCTGCGACGCCCCGGTCAGAGCGGCTGCATAGGCGGGGTTGTCGGCCAGTGCTGGCTCCGGTGCCTGATCGAGCATGGCGCGGATGGCGGCAACGGCGTCCTCGCGCTTGACCTCCCATACGCGATGCGTGATGCCCGCGGGATCGGTGACGGCGTAGAGCGATGCGCCCTCTTTGGCAGCGCCCAGGATGATATCCATGACGGGCGACGCTTCGTAGGCGAGCGACACGGGGCGCGGCTGCACCTTGAGCTCGGCGATCGCGCGCGCGGCGGCGAGTGTGTCGACGCTCTCGGCGGCAGCTTCGTCGCTGCCCGTCAGCACGTTAACCGGGCAGATCACCACGACACCCGTTACGCGTCCCGGCTCTCCCGAACACTCGTACACGTAGTATGCCGCACCCGGATCCTTGAGCATGAGCCCATCGGCAATCGCGCCGCGCAGGGCTTCGTTGTTGCTCAGAATGCTGCCCATCGCAGGCAGCGCCTCGAGCACGCGGTCCTGAGCCGGGCGGATGCAGGGAAACGGAAGAGCTTTCATGGACGGTCCTAACGCGCGAGTCGGTTGTTCGCGGCTTATTATGCCCCAACTTGGCTATCCGCGCCCCAGAGCGTGTTGTTGGCGAGCGCGATCAACACCTGCTGGCAGCGAACGATATCGGCGTGGGGCACATATTCGTTGGGCTTGTGGGCGAGCGCGAGCGAGCCTGGGCCATAGCTCATGCAGTTGCGGTTGCCCGTCTTGCCGGCAATGACGGCAGTGTCGGTGTAGCCGGTAAAGAAGCCGACGGTCGTTTCCGCGTCCGTCACATCGTCTGCCGCGCGCTTGAGTGCAGCTAGAAGGGGAGAGCCTGGGTCGCGCTCGATGGCAGGGCGGTCGCCTGTCACGGTATAGCTTCCATGGCAGCCGGGAACCGCGGCCTCGGCACCGGCGATGGCCTGCTCTACCATGCGCGTCGCGGCGGCCGTATCAGTCGGCGGGGTCAGGCGCATATCGACCCAGACCTTGGCGTGGTCGGGCACGACATAGGGACGATAGCCGCCCTCAATCTGACCAAATGTGACAGTCGAAGGCCCCAGCTCATCATGCACGGGCAGCGCCGCGAACGCATGGCGCAGCGCGCAGACGACCTCGGACATGGCGGCGACGGCGTCTGCGCCCTTCCAAGGCTGGCTCGCGTGCGCCGTGACGCCTGTCATCTCGATTTCGAACCACGTGCGACCCTTGTGCGCCACCTGGATCTGTCCATCAGTGGGCTCGGTGTCCAGTACCCATTCGCGCGAGCCGACCCAGCCGGCGTCGATGGCCGCCTCGGAGCCGCGCATAAAGTCTTCCTCGTCGACCGAGCAGATGAGCGAAAAGCCGCGGTGGGGCAGCGCGTCAACTGCCGCCACGCGCTCGAGCGTATGGACCAGTGCGGCAATGGCGCAGGCCAGGCCACCCTTCATATCGCAGGCGCCGCGGCCGTAGAGTTTATCGTCACACACGATTGCTCCGAGCGGCGGAATGCCTGCGTCCCAGCCGTCGCCCAAGGTGACGGTATCCATGTGACAGATGTAGACGAGCGGTGGCTCGTCGCTCAAACCGGGCACGGTGACCATAAGGTTGCGGCGCCCGGGGAGCACCTCGAGCTCGCGTACCTCTGCGGCGTCCAACGCAGGCGAATCGAGTTTGGCAATATACGCCTCGACCAGGCCTTTGATATGTTGTTCGATCTCGCCCTCATACGCACCTGGGTCGGAACTGTCGATCCGCACGAGCCCTTGCGTAAGCCGCCAGGCAAAGTCCTCGTCAACCATATGCAACCTCACAATCAGTCTGCTTTCCAAACCGATTGTAAGCCTCCTGAGAGATCCGCGGCGTGCGCGCAGCAGTATTTACCGTTCGCAGGCCGAGCCAACGCGCTTGCCGTCCAAGTGGGTTCACAAACGGAGCAGTGGGTACGTAGCCTTTATGGACGACATGCTGTGCGACATATCTGCCTTTCGGTATCACCGGATACCTCCACAGGTCTTGGCGATAATGCCGGACCTGCCCGATTCTGCGGACGATCCGCGCAGGGAGCGCCTTTGCGAGCACCCGCTCGTCACGCATTTCCTGGGCGCTCCGTTGCATGTTTTGGCGCAGGGCAGCTGCGGACGTAAGGGCGGTCGCATTGTCAGGCATGTTTGGAACGGGGAGAGGCCGTTTGACTCCGTGCGGCAGACAGAGTTTGGCCTCGATGTCGCGTCCCCGCTCTTTACCCTGTTGACCCTGGCTTCCTCGGTCTCAAACGAGCGTCTAATTATGTGCATGTATGAGATGTGCGGCACCTTTGCCGTGTGCAAGATTGCGCCTCAGGTAAAGTCGGCACTTGTGCAGGCATATGGGGGCCGGTGGGGTGACGCACGGTCGGGCTGGGAAAACGTAAAGGACGTCTCGGGGAATCCAACGGACTTGTGGAAACGACCGCCCTTGATCGAGCTCTCTGAGCTTGCAGAGTTCGTCGATAAGATCCGGGGGCTCCGCGGCGCTAAATCGTTCATACGAGCCGCGAAATGCATTACGGGGGTGGCGGCATCGCCGCTCGAGGTCCAGGCTTCGATGCTGTTTGGCCTTACGAGGTTGCGCGGCGGCGAAGGGCTGCGCCTTACCAATAACGTCGAGATTCGTATGACGCGCGGCGCCCGCCTGATTTCGGGGCTTAATAGGCGCTATGCCGATATCCTACTGGCAAATAGGGACGGCAGCCGGGAGTGTCTGGTTGAATGCCAGGGTAAAGCCATACACGGATCCATAGAATCCAAGATCTCTGACTCCGACCGAACGACGGCCTTGCAAGCGATGGGGTATCCCGTCGTTCTGATGACCTATGGCCAGCTGGCCGACCCCGATGCCTTCCGCGTGGTGATGGAGCTCATCATGTCCTATCTCGATGCGCCGTTGAAAGACAAGACGCCGCGGCAGCAGCAGCTCGAACGCCGGCTTCGTGAGGAGATATTTATCGATTGGTCGGGAATGTAGTCGTGCGGGTGGAAAACGGTCGCGCGAGCTAGAGTTTTGGGCGCAAAAAAGGCTTCAGTTTCGCCTTGGAAGGGCTTTAAAAATGCTATCCAGAACAAGTTGTTTCGGAAAATAGACAGTCAACTTGGATGTGGTATATAGAGATCGATTTTTACCTACTAAAGCCCCTGATAAATCTGTTTATCAAAGCAGGTGCGCTCAGTGATTTGGACATAACTGTCGATTATCCGAAAAAACTTCTTCTTGGTAGCATTTACCAAACCAGCCGGAGCAACGAAATCGGCCCCCGTTTCGCGAAAACGGGGGCCGAATGGGCTTCATGGTCTGCCTAACAGGCTTGGTGCCGGCGCTATTTGATCACGCGCACGCGATACATCGACGGAATCTGCTTGAGCGCCTCGATGGTGCTGCTGTCCAGGTGCTCGTCGGTGTCGAACATGGTGTAGGCGTTCTCGCCAGCGGACTCGTTGGTCATGCGCTGCACGTTGGCGTTGTCTTTGGCCAGGATGGCCGTGATCTGGCCGATCATGTTGGGCACGTTGGCGTGCAGGCAGGCGATGCGGCTCGCGGCGCGCGCCTTGCCCATGCTGCAGGCGGGGTAGTTGACGCTGTGCGCGATGTTGCCGTTCTCCAGGTAATCCTTGAGCTCGCTGATGGCCATATCGGCGCAGTTGGCCTCGGCCTCGCCAGTGCCGGCGCCCGAGTGCGTGGTGATAAACGTGTTGGGCATCTTGACGGTCTTGGGCGTGGCAAAGTCGCAGCTAAACCAGCTGAGCTTGCCCTCGCGCAGGGCAGCATCGACGGCGTCCTCGTCAATGATGGTTTCGCGCGCGTAGTTGATGAGCACGGCGTCGGGTGCCAGCAGGTTAATCTGCTCGGTGCTGATCATGCCGATGGTGTCTGCCTTGCTGGGCACGTGCACGGTGAGGTAGTCGCAGCCGCGGCAGAGATCCTCGAGCGTGCCCACGCGCTGCACCTCGCGGCTCAGCACCCATGCGTGCTCGACGGAAATGAACGGATCGTAGCCGTAGACGTCCATGCCCAGATCGACGCAGGCGTTGGCGACCTTGGAGCCCACGTTGCCCAGGCCGATGACGCCGATGCGCTTGCCCTTGAGCTCGCGGCCCACAAAGGCCTTCTTGGCCTTCTCGGCATCGACCTGAATCTCGGGGTCGTCGGCGTTGTCGCGCACCCAGTTCATCGACTGCACTACGCCGCGGCTCGAGAGCACCAGCATGCCTAGGACGAGCTCCTTGACGGCGTTGCTGTTGGCTCCGGGGGAGTTAAAGACGACGACGCCCTTCTTGGCGTACTCCTCGACGGGGATGTTGTTGACGCCGGCGCCGCAGCGGGCGATAGCACGGATGCCCTCGGGCAGCTCGTATCCGTGCAGGTCGGTCGAGCGCATCAGGATCGCGTCGGCCTCCTCGGCGGTGCTTACAAACTCGTAGCCCTCGCCAAACTCGACTTTGCCGTCTTTAGTGATGTCGTCGATGGTCTTAATCTTACGCATGGAAAAACTCCTTAGCAGGTTTTGATCTAAACAGGTTGGTCTGAGGCGGCTGGTCGGCCCGCGTGCTGCGGGCTAGTTAGATCGCGAACTCAAACTATGCTGCGCTTCGAAGTCCTTCATGTACGTGGCCAGCGCCTGTACGTCCTCCATGGTGACGGCGTTGTACACGCTGGCGCGCATGCCGCCGACGAGGCGATGGCCCTTGACGTTTTGGATCTGGTGCTCTGCCGCGCCCGCGACAAAGGCGGCGTCGAGCTCGGCATCGCCGGTACGGAACGTGACGTTGGCGATGGAGCGACTGTCTGTCTGCGCGGTACCGTGGAATAGTTTGCTGTTCTCGAGCAGGTCGTAGAGCAGGTTGGCCTTGGCCCAGTTGCGCTCGGCCATGGCGGCAAGTCCGCCGGTCTGCTCAACCCAACGGAACACCTTGCCGCATACGTAGATGCCAAAGGTGTTGGGCGTGTTGAGCATGGAGCCCTTGGCGGCCTGGGTCTTAAGGTCCATGTACTGCGGCGTCTGCGCAAAGGCGGGGCCTTCGGCGATCAGGTCGTCGCGCACGATAACCACGGTGACGCCCGCGGCGCCGGCGTTTTTCTGAGCGCCGGCGTAAATGAGCCCGTAGCGCTCAACGTCGAGCGGCTGCGACAAAAAGCAGCTCGAGACATCGGCGACCAGCGGCACGTCGCCGCAATCGGGCAGCTCGTGGAACATGGTGCCAAAGATGGTGTTGTTCTGGCAGATGTAGACGTAGTCGAGCCCGTCGCCCGCGGCCTCGGCGGCAATGCGCGCGTTGATGTCAGCTATGTCGGGGATGCGGTCGAAGTTGGTGTCCTCGGAGCTCGCGAGCAGCACGGCCTCGCCGTACTTGGCGGCCTCTTTGTACGCCTTGTTGGCAAAGTTGCCGGTCACGACGTAGCCGGCGCGGCCGCGGCGCATGAGGTTCATGGGGATGCCCGCAAACTGCAGCGTGGCGCCGCCCTGCAAAAACAGGACGCGGTAGTTGTCGGGGATGCTCAGCAGACGGCGCAGGGTTGCCTCGGTGTCGTCGAAGATCTGCTGGTACATGCTAGATCGATGGCTCATCTCGAGCACGGACATGCCGCAACCGCGGTAGTCCATCATCTCGTCGGCGATCTCGGCGAGCACGCTTGTAGGCAGTGCGGCCGGGCCAGCTGAGAAGTTGTGCACACGTGCCATCTTCTAGTTCCCCCTCGTAGTCGTTTGGACGTTCGGGATACTTTAGCACAGTGGAGCGCAGGGCGCGACCGTATCACGGTAAAACTCGACTGCGCCGCTATGATTTATAGGATGGTTACATGGGGGAGGGCGGTCGTTAGGTCTATATCACCGGGATATACCGTGACAAATACTCCTTGAGCGCCGTATTGCACGCATAGAGATACGTTCCCAACATGCCGCGCGTCATGAGAACGTAGTAGGCGTTGACGATAATCTTTCGTAGGTCGTCGTCGCTTGCCTTTTTCTTTGCGACGGTATCTTTGAAGTTTGCCTTGTTAACGCAGACGCCCCCTTTGTCGGTGTCGTAGTAAATGTCTGGCCCCAGAATTACGAAGCCGTAGTTGAGGTCGTAGCCCTGTACCGTGTGGATGCATCCGACCTCGTTGACGGCGTTGGGGGAGTTAACCCAATCCTTTTGACTCGAGTTCCAACGTTTAGGGACGCCCTCAATGACGATGTCGAACGCATCTTTGTGTTTCTTCGTTTCCCACTTCCACGCAAAACCTGCCGTCATGCGGGATAGACCAACTTCCTCTTCCTTGGCTTGCTGCAGGGAACAGAAATCCTCAAATTGGTCGACGATTCCAAACTGGTATCTGGGGGTATCGCTGTCCGGATCCCCGGCTCGCGAATCGTAAGGCTCCGATGAAAAGAGTTCTTCGAATTTCATGCCGGCATGCATGTACGCCTTGTTGTCGAGTAGATCATATACAAAGTCGAGATACTCATCGCCGCCGCGTACTCGCATTTGCGTGCTCAAGTTGAATTCTTCGGTTTCAATTTTCGCTTCTTCGAGTTGGTTAAGTCGCCGCTCAAGACCGTCTCGATTGAGGCCGGATGCCCTGACTTGCTGCTTGGGGTCATAAAACAGATATGCCTTGTCGCAGCATTTGAATATCCAGTCAACTTGGTTGCTCGTATGCGGAAGGTCGAGACGATCACAGGTGCTATAGAAGGCCTTGATGCCGGAGCCCATGCTTAGATAATTACCCAGTCGATGTGCTTCATCGACAAGTAGGATGTCATAACGATCATTTTTGGTTACGTCACTGGGGCTCAAGATATCGCCAGGCTTTAACCCTGGAAGGAAGTGCGTGAGTTTCCTGAGGGTCTTCTTCAGGGAATCCATGGGGGTGACAAAACCGACTCGCAGGCCGGAAAGGTTGGGCTCATTTTTTATTTTGAACATGAGACTGATGGCGAGGATTGTTTTACCTGTTCCCGGCGCGCCATTCACGACGGTTATACGTTCTCTTTTTGAGCCGCCATGTTTTACGTCTTCATGCTCCTGTTCGAGACGTTTGAAAATCGTCTCGATCGTTTCGTATTGGTCGGGCGTAAGCGTCTTGAAAGGCGAGAACTTGAACAGATCGGAGTTCTCGAGCTCTTCAATCGGATGAATCGCGTATTTTTCTTCGCGAAGCTTTGTCCAGAGGTCTCGGAACCTCTGGCGATACTGAGGCCGCTCAAAATAATCGAATTGGGCATAGCCGTTGTTGGCATTGGTGACCTGGTATTTTTCGTCGGCACAGAACAGCTCAATAAGTCGATTCTCGAACTCGAACGTTGCGGATTGGTTGAAGGTGGGATTGTCGATCAGAAGGGTCCGGTCGAAGTCCTTGTCCACGTTTGCAGCGTGTTGTTTCATACGGCGCTGGTAATTGGTTGTTTGGCCGATGTATGCCGTCTTGTTTTTGCTGTTGGTAAGAATGTAAAGGACGGGCCAGCTCTCGTCATGATGGGTCCCGGGCTTTGGCGTGCCAAAGTCCTGAAGCGATTCGCTTGTCTCAAAGGGCTGGGGTAGGGGAAGCGTGCATTGCCGAAGGGCGAACTCATTACTCATGATGGTCCGCCTTTCTGTATTCGTTAGATGATGCATCGACGGGGTAGCGCTCGCCATTGCGCTTGAGCTTGGACGAAAGCGCCGCTGGCAGGTCGATTTCATTTAAATCTGCGAAACGCAGAAGGAAAAGGAGTGTGTCGGCGACTTCGTCTTCGATAGCTTGGCGTTGCTCGGTGTCTTCGAACATTTCTGCAATGCGCTCGTCGCTCACAAAACGAAAGAGCTGAAGGAGCTCGGAGGACTCAGTTGCCATGCCTATGGCAAGCTCTTTTGGCGTGTGATATTTGCGCCAGTCGCGTGCATCACAAAAGTCCCTGACATGTTCCGTCATGGCATCGAGCTTATCCATCGTCCGCAACCTCCCTGATGTTCATTGTTTTATTATGGCCGTATCTGGGATTTATTGCACATCATTTGGGGTGTGCGGTTTGTTCGGTCGCGATTGCCTGGTAGGAGGTTTCACCATGAAGATCGAAGTTGACGTAGATCAGCTGCGCGAGAGCCTGCTCGACCGCGCGGGGTCTGCGGCGGGCGTGGGCTTTCCGGCCGCCATGCTCGACGTGATGGATATCGAGGACGAGTCGCCCCAAGAGCTCCTAGCCCGAGCCGAACGCGAAGGCCTCGACCTCCGTGCCTTCGCCACAGGCGATGATACGGACGACGGCTGGTAGCCATAGCCACCCCTCAACCCCATCCCCTCAATAACTTGCGGTGAAATAGGGACTGTTTAGGCTGCTAGAAGGCCTATTCAGTCCCTATTTCACCGCAAGTTATGGGTGGGGATGGCTACGACGCTAGCGTGGCGATGACGGCTTCGTCGCCGGCGTATATGAGGGTATTGCCGTCGGGGATGATGGTTTGGCCGTCGCGTTTGAGCATCACCACGATAAAGGGGTGCTTGCCTTGCGGCACATCGCGAAGACGCTGGCCGGCCAGGCGACCGTGGGGCGTCACGGTGACCTCGCGCAGCGTAACCTCGGCACGTTCTTCAAACGTCGGCGCTGCCATGACCAGAAGGTCGCCTTCCTCAATTACAGTATCGCCGTTGGGCAGCACCGGGTGCGCGCCATCGCGCAGCACCAGGACCACGAGCATGTCTGTGGCGCTGCCAATATCGGCGAGCGAGCGACCGGCAAACGGATGTCCAGCGCCTACCTTGAGCTTGACGAACGACATGCCGTCCTCGTCGCGGTAGTCGTTAAAAGTGCGGCGCACATCGCCTTCCGCATCGATCATATCGAGCTTCTTGGCCACCGCCGGCAGCAGCGAGCCCTGCACCACAATGCTCGACACGGCAATCACAAACACCAGGTCAAACAGGTCGTGACCGCCGGGAACACCGGCTACCACGGCAAAGAGGCTAAACACGACCGAAGCGGCGCCGCGCAAACCCGCCCAGCTTACGAGCGCGATCTGGCGAGGGTTCGTCCTAAACGGCGCCAGCAGCATGCCTACGGCGATGGGGCGGCTCACAAAGAACATAAATGCCATGAGTGCCAGGCCCGGTAGCAGCATTTGCGGCAGGCGTGCGGGTGTGACGAGCAGGCCCAGCAAAAAGAAGATGGTCATCTCGGCCATCTCGGTGAGAGTGTCAAAGAAGTGCGCCATCTCGACCTTGCCGGTGATGTCACTGGCACCCAGCACAATGCCGGCCAGGTATACAGCCAAAAAGCCGTTGCCGCCCAGATAGCTTGGTAGCGCGTATGCGACGATCGCCACGGCGAACAAAAAGATGGTCTGCGCGCCCTCGGCCGTTGCGTGCGCGCGTTCAATCAGGCGGCCCGCCGCCCAGCCGATGGCAAGGCCCAGGCCCGCGCCCAGGATAATCTGCTTGGCCAGCAGTGCGGGAATGTTGATGTCGCCGCCGGCCGCGAGTGTGGCGAGCACGGCGGTGAGCATGTAGGCGACGGGGTCGTTGGAGCCCGATTCGACCTCGAGCAGCGAGTCGGTGCCGCCCCTCAGTGAAAGGCTGTGCTCGCGCAGCACGCTAAAGACGCTGGCCGCATCGGTCGACGCCACGACCGATCCCAGCAGCAGGCCGCCGATCCAGTCGAAGCCCAGCACAAAGTGGGCGAACACGCCGGTGATGCCTGCGGTGATGACGACGCCGAGCGTGCTCAGCAACACCGCGGGCGCGGCGACGGGCTTGGCGCGGTCGATGTTGGTGTTAAAGCCGCCGTAGAACATGATGAACAACAGCGCCGTGCTGCAGACGGTTTCGGTGAGCGCATAGTCGCTAAAGTCGATATGCGCCGGGCCGTTGACGCCCAACAGCATGCCGAGCGCGATAAAGATGAGCAGGGTGGGGAAGGGGAGCTTTTTGCCGACGGGTTTGATGGTCAGGCACAGAATAATGACGAGGCCGATAAAGAGAAGAATCTGGTTCATAGGGAGTGTCCGCTCCTGGGTGGTTGGCGTGGCACGGTCAGTTGTCTGCGGTTATTTGTACCCAAAGATGGTGGGTTTATGGGGTTGGATTGCGGGCATGCGCGATATCGTCATAGACGGCTGCCGTCTTTGCCTCTGCTCGGAAACCCTTTCCAGCTTTATTGCAACGGAGTACAATGGGTAACGTTTAAGTTCAACTTGAAGTTTTAGTTGCGGCGCCGGGCTTCGGCCGCAATGCAAGGAGAGGCGTACCATGGCGATCTATGTGACATCTGATGCTCACGGGCACGTGCGTGCGCTTGACGAGGCCCTGTCTAAGATCTCGTTGACGTCCGACGACACGCTTTACGTGCTGGGCGACATGATCGATCGCGGGCCCGATCCGGTCGGCGTTATTAAGCTCGTGCGCTCGCTGCCCAACACCCGCGTGCTCAAGGGCAATCACGAGCAGATCATGCTCGATGCCATCATTGGCCAAGATCCGCTTGATGCCGAGACCTGGGATATCAACGGTGGCTGGACGACGCGCGAGCAGCTCAACGACATGGAATTTGAGGCATACGAGGAGCTCGTGCGGTGGATGGCCGCGCTGCCGCTCTACGCGGTGGTCGAGACTGCCGAGCGGCCGTACCTGCTGGTGCACGCCGGCATTCAGACCGAGGCGGCGCGTGCGTTTTTGCTTGAGCATGGTGTCGATTGCGGCGACGGCAGGGGAGCGGTCGATGCCGATCGCGAGCTGCTGCAGCAAATGCTCGCCGTACAGTCGTCCGATGACTTGCTCTGGATTCGCCATGGCTATTGGGATGTGCCGACCGGGCTGCTTTCTGCCGAGGGCAAGGGCCCGGTCGTGGTGAGCGGCCACACGCCCACGGTATCGCTTGGGCGCTATTGCGAGGTCGGTGGTCTTGCGGGGCTCGATGAGGAATCGGGACGAGGGCAGATCGTGCGCTTGGGCGGCGAGGACACTGCCGGCGTGCCCGATCGCATCGATATCGATTGCGCCGCCGCCACCGGCTCCGAGTTCGGTCGCGTGGGCATCCTGCGGCTCGATGATGGGGCGGAGTTCTACGCGAATATCAACCCGGGCGAATAATCGGTGCAAGGGGTAGCTAATTTTGGACGGGGCCTTTTTTGACTACTTTTGCCCTTCTGCCCGCAAATTGATTTTTCAGGGACGGGGATTAAATAAGGCTCTGTTAGACCAGGATTGACATGCCGGCCTGCCGGCTATCTCGCCGTCTCCCCGTCGGGCGCCGGCGTCCTGACCCTCATCTCGAACGGCATCCCGCCCTCTCGGACGAGCGCCCTGAGGAACGCGTTGACGGCGGTGGACATGGACAGGCCGAGCTCGTCCAGGA
>NZ_JBBNNA010000010.1:0-78795 GCF_040098065.1 Collinsella sp. CLA-JM-H32B
ACCAGCGAGGCGGCCTTGATGTCCAAAAGGGTTGCCGCGACCAGCAAAAAGTCGCTCGCCACGTCCAGGTCCAGCGCCTCGATGCGCTCGGCCTCGGCCAGGTATTGCTCGGAGAGGGCTGCCGACAGCGAGGACGATTTTATCAGAGTGGTTGGCCCTCTCCGATTAATTCACGCTCCTCACCCTCGCTAAGAGTGCGGACATGGCAGAATCGGCGCTAAACGGCAGTGCGCTAGGGCGCCAACGACGAGCTTTCCAAAACCAGCAAGGCTTGTCGCCGTTGCGGTACCGGGCTCGACAAATCTCTGGTGCCCCCGGCGGATTCGAACCCCCCCCCCGCGGGGAAATTGGTGACGCGGGTGTCGACGGCCCGAATTGGCCGAGCGCGACATGACCCACAAGGGACAGACCGAGCGCTTGGAGAGCGCCCGCGTGCGCGTCGCGGTTGCCCGCCGGGAGCGAGCCGGTTGGCCAGGCAACGCGAGCCCAGGCAGGTGAGCGCCGGTTGAGCCGACGCCAAGAAGACGCGATCGATGGGGAGCGTCGCACGACGGCGCTCGGCGACCCGGCGCGAGAGGCCCCGCCCGGCGACAACGGCGGAGCGATGGCGACTACTGGAAGCCATCGAGCGAAGCCGTTCGGCGGGCGGGGCCGGCGTGAGCGGAGGCGGACGAAACGCGACCCTGGGGAGCGTTGCCGGGGAGCCGCAGCGAGAGCGACACCATGTGTCGCGGGGGTCCCGCCCATAAGCGGGACCCATCGGCCTCAAGGCCAATTGTTATGGCGGTCCTACGATGGAAGCCGGTCTAGAAGTCTATCGTCCCTGCAACGTCCTCGACGTTCTTCCGATAGGCTGACCGAGCAGCCTCTTCGCGAGCTTGGCGTTTCCGTTCCTTCTCAAGATATTCGGCCTCAAGTTTGTTAGCCTCTTCCACGCACAAGACGAGGGTGTCACGGTGATAGTCCCTAACTTCTTCGATGGTGGTCCCATTAAGGATTATTTCGTCGCCGACGACCGATGCGATATGGGGCCTATGCATGGTGGTAAATCTTGGCGGCAAGTCCCAAGACTTCAAGAAGAGTTCGCGCCACAGAGAGCTGGGGCGTCTCGACAATCGGAACGGCACTTCGTACAGGGCACTCCCCCTCGTTCCGTCGTTCCTCGGTTCTCCCACCTCATCGACCACAATACCGACGATTCTGATGGGCTCAGAGCCCTCGCCCTCTTCTTCGCGTTTTTTCGAAGACGTCTGAGCGATGCGGCGCTTGGGCGCAACCGACGGCTTCTTCTTGGCCCCATAAAGGGTCGCAAGCAAATCGTTATAGCCACGAGACTCGACCCCATCGCCCAAGTCGACCGCCAATTTCCCCTTGAGGAAGGTCGGGAGGCTTTCCTCAACGCCCCCTTCCTTTATTACCGGGATAAACTTCCTCTCATTATGCCCAGAGAACAATTCTCCGCTGATGATGTGCCCCTCGTAGCCCACCCCGCCGATTCGTTCATCGGCCTTCTGCTTATATGCTGGGGTGCAGACAATAAGAACATAGTCCGACGACCTAACCGACTGCTCCATGAACTGAGGCAACCGATCGCCAAGCTCAAGGTCATATTGATCCACAATTGCCTCGACACCATCGGCTAGCAGACGGTCTGCCAGCGCCTTAACCCATGCACGATGTTCTTCGCTCTCCCATGCATAGGATATGAAAACCTTCGTCACTTTAGCCCCCAATCGCAGGTTCACAGCGTAAGCCTAAAGCCGCTCGTAGGCTCTCTTCACAAGCTCGCCCATAAGCTGCCTTCGCTTGCTGATGAACTCCTCGTAATCGAGGTCCTCGAACCCAACGGGCAGGGCGTGCTCCTCGCAGTTGCGGCGATACTCGTCCTCCCCCAGCGCGGCGCGATACCTCCTGACGTACTCGCTCGGCGCGTCATCCGAGATGTAGATGTTGTTCTGGTAGTCAACGAGGGTGAAGTTACCTCGGTTGCTGCGCTGCGAAAGGTAGCCCTTGGCCTTCAGGTAGTTATCTGGGAACAGATGGTGCTTGTCCAGGGCCTTCTTGGAGCCCGACGAACCGGTAAGCAGCAGCTGAGAAAGAGGGGCCGTGCTGAACAGTGCCTTGGCACCGAGCACGACCTGAGCCGCGACGAAGCCCCACCAGGTCGGACCCGTCGCCTCGTTTGCGTCGAGGGAGCTTGGCAGCGTGATGGAGAAATAATCGTCCGTCATGATGGCGGCGAGCCTACGGTCGAAGTACGCCCGGAACTCATCGGCGGTCTCAAGGCGCGAGACGTCGTTAAGCTGCTGCTCGAACTCGGATTCGAAGGACCCCACATAGAGCCCCGTTATGGCCGCGGCGAAATACCAGCGCCGCACGAGCCTGCGCACAGCCAACGGCTCCATACCGAACTCGTAGCGCCCGATAAGGTAAAACGCATAACAGAACATGAGCGCATTGCCCGACCCCACCTGGTCGGAACAGACATAGCCCGCCTCCGCCAGCGTGTTGATGAAGGCATGCCAGTTGTTCAAGTCGAGCACGAGATCGAGGGCGCGACCGAACGTGGCAAAGTTCTCGGCCCGCGTCTCGGGCGTCGTTTCCTTTGTCTTGAGATCTCGCCCGCGAAGAATCTGGTAGGCATAACGCAGGCGCCCCCTCTTGAACCCCACGCCCACCGTGGCGCGGATGATATGCGTCGGCGAGACGGTCATGAGCGGGTTGTACGAGGTGCCCTTTGCGGGCGCATGGCTCATGGCGCAGAACTCCTCTATGCGCTCCCTCATGGCAGGTTCGTAGACCGAAAGCAGGGTCATGATGAAGTCATCCTGCTTAAGCGCCTGCCCTTGCGAGTTCACGCGCACGAAGATGTCCGATACGGTCTCCTCGTCAGCCGATTCGGAAATCTCCAGCGTCGGCAGAAGATAGCGCTCAAGCCCGAGTAATGCGTTGAGCCCGCTCTCGACGGCGTCCTCGCCGCCATCGTCGAGTTCGGGTTCGCCCTTTTTGGCATTCGCCTCGTTAAGGCGCTTGATGAACGCCCTGCGATAGGCGCTCAGCTTGTTGTCGTGGTTCGCCGCGAAGGCCTCGGATACGTCGGGCACATAGCGCGAATCCTTCTCGGTCGAGGCGTCGGCATTCTTGAATGAGCGTGCGATGGGGTCGTAGGCGATCTTCACCGTTCGCTCCCTGAAGTTCTTGTCTCGCACGGGTACGCCGTACAGAGAGCTCAGGAGGGCAGTGAGCCTCTGCTGTCCGTCGATGACAAGGGACTTGGGGACGGCATACACCTTTTGGTTCGAGCCTATGGCAGACCTCTTGCCCGCGTCGTCACTCGGAGAGTCCCACAGCATCACATAGCCGATAGGGTATCCGCGAAGCATGGAATCAAGCAGATCGCGAACCTTTTCATTGCCCCACACGAAAGGCCGTTGCAGATCAGGCAGGCCGATCTTGCCCGTCTGAACGTCCTTCAGGATGTTGCCGACCTCCAGCGATATGGGATTGTAGATAGAGTTGGGCACTATAGTTCACCAACTTTCTCGGCGTAGAGGTTGAAGAGATGGGCGACGATCTTCTCCTCGTCCCCGCCGAAGTCGACGCCATAGGCAGCCTCAACAGCAGCATCGAGCGCCTTATGCGCGGCAATCAGCTCGGGGAAGAACGTCTCGTTCTTGGGATCGTACATGTCCGCGAGCGTCGCACCCTCCTGGACGTCTCGGGCGTCGAGCACGGCCTGGGCGCAGCGCTCGACTTCCTCGCGTTGCGATTCCGTGGGCTCGGGCCAGACGAAGTTGTTGTAATCAATATTGGCCGAATACTGGTAATCGTCCTTCAATCTTCCGGTTACGACCCTAACCCATGCATTATGGAATTGAGATTGCAGAATGCCATAGTGATAGAGAGAGGCATTAGGTATCAATCTAACCTTGTTGCTGCAAAATACCTCTGGACCAACAAAGCCCATTGGAACACGTTTCCTTCTGCTTGAAGACACCTCTGGGATGATGATGGAACTTCCCTCGGGCATGTTCTCAACGTGAAATCTCGTTGGCTTATCTGCTATTTTCCGGGTTCCAGCGCTTTTACTTGCAAGCCTGTATTCACGAACCTGTTCTACTCTCTTTCTGCACTCAGGAAGCTGCTTTAGATCTGAGAAGGTTGCCTCCCCAAGCCACAGGCACCAGCGGTGATAGCCATGAATGAACTCTTTTGATCCAAGCCATGGATGGAAGAAGCCTTCGGCCTTTGGCTCTTTCTTCAGGAAATCGCCTTTCTCCTCATCGGTAAACAGGTAGAATCCCCCATCAATAGGTTTATTTCCGATGCCCATTTCCGGAACATCACAAATAGGCTTGCTGCGGCTGTAGATGAATACATCAGGGGCGTCTTTCAGATACGCATTGATTCGAGCCGTGGGAATCTGTTCTTCGTCGCTGTCCGGGGTCGCGTGGTAGAAGAGCGTCTTGGTCCCCGACTCGCGGGAGAACCCGACGATGACACAGAACACGTGCGCCTTGTCCGCAGCCTCGTTGTCCCACCTGAACGTGTTGTGCGCGAAGTCGATGTGGATACCCAGGTCATACAGGGGTTTCCAGAGGTTGGCGACCTGCTCGCCCTGACATATCGAGTTGGTCGAGACCAGGGCGCAGCGCGTGCGCTTTCCCTGCGTGAACCTCGCGGCCTTCATGTACCAGGCCCCGCAGTAGTCGATGTTGCCCGCGTTCTTCGCTCCATCGAAGACCTCAAGGAGCTCTGCCTTCTGCTCCTTGGATTGGTTGCGAGCACCCAGGAACGGCGGGTTGCCCACAAGATAAGTAAGGTCATCGGGGAACACCTCGGACCAATCGGTCTTGAGGGCGTTGCCCTCATGGAGGTTGCTGAGGCTCCTGAGCGGCAGGAAGTCGAAGTCATAACCGACGTATATCTCCTGCGTCTTTCGGAGCATCTGCTCCTCGGTGATCCAAAGGGCGGTCTTGGCGACCGAGACGGCGAAATCGTTAATCTCGATGCCATACAGTTGATCGAGAGATACGCGGACTGGGCTGTCCTGCGCAATGACGAGGGACGTCTGACCCGCGTTGCCGGTCTCCTCGCTGAGCTCGTCCTCGATGATTCGGTTCTCGATGGTGCGCAGCTGCCTGTACGCCTCGGTAAGAAAGTTGCCCGAGCCGCACGCGGGGTCACCGATGGTGATGGAGGCAACCTTGTCGTGCAGCCTCGCCAGGGCCTGCTTGCGTTTCGCCGCCGTCCTCTCGCCCTCGGCCTCGTGCAGTTCGTCCCACAGCTCGTCGAGGAAGAGCGGCCTGAGGCAGCGCTCAATGTTCTCGACGCTCGTATAGTGCATGCCCCCGGCGTGGCGCGTCTCGGGGTTCAGCGTGCCCTCGAACACGCCGCCAAAGATGACGCCCGAGATCTCACGCCAATCGAAGTCCTGGGACGCGTCGGTGATTGCCTCGAGAATCTCCGGGGTCATCTGTGGGACGATGATGGAGGAGTCGGCGAACAGCCCACCGTTCACATACGGGAAGGCCGCGAGGTCCTCGTCCATGTACTCGTCCCTCTGCTCTAAGGGCGTGTCGATCGCCTCGAACAGGTCCACCAGCTTGCGGCGGAGCTTGGCAGGGTCACCCTCGCAGTACCTACCGAACGCCTGGTGCGATTGCAGGAGGTCGGCGTCCTCGGCGTAGAGCAGGAAGATGATTCGGGTGATGAGCACGTTGAGCGAGCGCTGCTCCTCCTGCGCGCGCTCGTCCTTCTCCTCGATGTGGTGGTACTGCTTGGCGAGGGCATCGTAGAGCCTGGAGACGTAGGCCCCGGCCTCGATGGAGAGCTGCTGCTCCTTGTGCAGGCGGCTCGTCTCGTTGGAGGTCAGAAAGGAGAGAAGGTACAGGCTGTCCTGGAGCTCTTCGAGGGAGAACTCCTGCACGGTGTCCTCGGGCCGCTCGTTGTCGAGGTCGTAGAGGCGGAAGGTCCCGAAGTTGCACGTCATCACCCAGCGGGGGCGCTCGGAGTACGGCAGGTGCCGCGCGTACCACATGGCCTGCTGGAGCGGCGTCTCCATGCCGCTGTTTCTGGGCTCGGGCTTGTCGAGGTCGATACCCCACGACTTCTGCTCGCACAGGAAGTTGTGGTCGGAGACGAACACGTCGATGCGGCGGCCTCTCACCTTCCGCTCGAAGTCGACGAAGCTGTCTATGGTGTTGGACGGGATGCCCAGGACGTTGATGAGCAGGTCAACCCAGAACTTTTGCGTGTCCTGCTGCTCGTTGTTGGAGCCCGCGGGGATGGCGGCAAGGCGCTTCTGCCACCGCTTGACGAACTCTTTTGCCTCTTTCTTGCTGGCAGGCATACCGGACCTCCTGCGTCGTTGTCACTTTCGGACAATTTTAAGGGGTAAAAGCTCTCTTCCAAGCGGAAGGGCGAGTTTTCGACGGTCCACGGTGTCGCAGGGTCCCAGGCGAAACCCGAAGACGCCGGGGGCTGTTGGAAACTCGCCCATCTCACAGCAACGTCACCCTAGGTTTTCAACGCTTTCCATGGCCGAAGGGCTTCTTATAAGCCCGCAGGCTGTGGAAAGCGTTGAAAACCGGATATTTGGGTGAAATATCGGAGTGAAATATGTAGGCGAGCTGTTTTCATCATAGAACTTTCTTTCACCCATTTTTCACCCCTCTATCGTCTATTTAGCCCTATCTATACAGAAGCAGGTCAGACGATTTATACCGTCTGACCTGCAATTTCTTCTGGTGCCCCCGGTGCGATTCGAACGCACGACACCCGCTTTAGGAGAGCGGTGCTCTATCCCCTGAGCTACGGAGGCATGTTGTACTAGTGTAGCAGATTTACTGCATCGCTATACGTCGCATGACTAGACTTCGAAGTTGCGATGGAATAGTTCCTGCCTAAAGCATCTAAAGCCGTATTTAAGAACTATTTCACCGCAACTTATGGGGAGCTAGTTGCCTTTGTGGAAGAGACCCTTGATAACGGAGGGAATGCTCTTGGCGCCCTTGGCCGTCACATCGATAAAGTCGGGCGAACGCACGAGCTTATTCTCGTCGACGTACTTGCGGACCGCGCGAAGCGTCTCTTTGTCGTCACGCGTCGAAAACGTAAAGTGACCGTTGTCCTTGGTGAAGATGGCAAAACGCGTGATCTTCTTGGTGCCGCGCAAAACCTCGGCGGCAATATAGTCGACCTCGTCCCACGGGATTTGAATATAATCCTCGGGATTGCGCTCGTTATAGTACTCGAACGCCTTATTGCCCACCATCACGTTACCGTGGCTGGTAAGCCCCATCAGGCAGGTTGCCGGCGTTGCCAGATCGACCGTGCTGTTCTGAGATTGCGCCATACGCGCCTCGCCCTCCAATAAAAACAATCGGACCGCATCCAGTGTACCCACCGGGTGCGGTCCGTTTCAATGGCTCAAAAGCCCTTACCTAGCAACTCTCGGTCTTAAGCCGAAGCGTGCTTACATGAAGCCGCAGAAGCGACCGATGATGCCGACGGCGAAGAGAGCCAGGATGATGACGATCGGGCTAACCTTCTTCTTGAGGAGCTTGCAGACCAGCAGGGTCAGGCACACGGCGGCAAGGCCGGGGATGAGCTGATCGAGGTTACCCTGGAGCGTGGTGACCTTCATCTGGTCAAGGGCGGTAGCACCGACGGAGTTGTACATCGTCAGCGCTTCCTTGATACCCTCAGAACCGGAGGGCAGGCTAGCCCAGTCGATAAAGGCGCCAGCAGACTGCTTGACCGTGGAGACGATCGGGGTGAAGGAAATGGACACCCAGCGCTCGACCAGGGCGCCGATGATGAACATACCCAGGATGGAAGCGCCCTCGGTGACCTTGCCCATCAGACCGCCGGAGAGGTCCTTGGCGATAGAGGAGCCGACCTTGTAGCCAAACTCCTGTGTGTACCACAGGAAAGCGTAACGGATGATGTTCCACGCGAAGAAGAACAGCAGCGGACCGACGATGCTGCCGGACATGGCCAGGGAAGCGCCCAGAGCGCCCAGAATCGGGCGAAGGGTGAACCAGAAGACGGGGTCACCGACGCCGGCGAGCGGGCCCATCATACCGACCTTGACGCCCTGGATGGCGACGTCATCGATCGGAGCACCGTTGGCGCGCTCCTCCTCGAGGGCGAGGGTAACGCCAATGACGGGGGCGGAAACATAGGGGTGGGTGTTATAGAACTCCAGGTGGCGCTTAAGAGCGGCAATCTGGTCATCCTTGCTGGTGTAGAGCTTCTTGATCGCAGGGATCATTGCGAAGCACCAGCCGCCGTTCTGCATACGCTCGTAGTTCCACGAGCCCTGAAGGAACTGATGACGGAAGCAAACCTTCTTACGGTCAGCCTTGGTGAGCTGAATCTTGTTCTCTGCCATATGTATCACTCCCCTCCTACTCGTAATCGTTCAGAATGTCGCCGAGCGGGTCGCCGGAGCCACCGCCCATGCCGCCACCCTGCTTGGCCAGATCCTTAAGGCCGAGGTAGATGAGGGCAAGGGAGATGCCGATGAGGCCAAGGGCGATCAGCGTGAGCTGAGGGATGGCAGCAAGGACAAAGCCGAGGATGAAGAACGGCCAGGTCTCCTTGGTGGCCATCATGTTGATGACCATGGCGTAACCGACGGAAGCGACCATGCCGCCGCCGACGGCCATGCCGCCGGACAGCCAGTCGGGCATAGCGTTAAGCGCGTTGGTAACAGCCTCGGCCGGGATAACGCACAGAAGTACTGCCGGGATGGCGATACGAAGGCCCTGCATGAGGATGGCAGCGTACTGCCAGCGCTCGATGCCGGAGAAGTCGCCCTTCTCGGCGCAACCGTCCATGGCGTGAGCGATAGCGGTAGCAATGGTACGGCAGATCATGGTCAGGAACAGACCAGCGACCGACAGCGGGACGGCGACGGCGATGGCCGCGGTAACGGCCTTGGCCGAATCAGTGGCGCCGCCGTTGAGGGCGAGCACCATGATGATCGAAGAAGCGACCGAGGCCAGAGCGGCGTCAGGCGCGACGGCGGCGCCGACGTTAGCCCAGCCAAGGGCCATCATCTGGAGCGAACCGCCCAGGAGGATGCCCTCCTGAAGGTGACCGGTTACGAGACCGATAAGCGTGCATGCCACGAGCGGCTGATGGAACTGGAACTCATCCAGAATGCCTTCCATACCGGCAAGCAACGCGACAATCGCAACAAGCAGAATAGTGATTGCAGACATGTATCGGACCCTCCTTTACTATGCTTGAGCGGCCAGTTCGGCCTTAGCTTTCTTCAACATGGCGTCGAGATCCTCGGAGGCATCCGAAGGAACCTTGCGGACCTCGAACTTGACGCCCTTGGCCTTGAGGGCCTCGAGGGTCTTAACGTCGTCATCGCCCATAGCGACGGCGTTGGTGACGACGACCTTGCCCTTGGAGTGAGCCATGGAACCGATGTTGACTTCCTTGATGTCGACGCCGGCCTCGATGGCCTTGAGCAGATCCTGCGGGTTCTCGAAGAGCAGCATGGCCTTGGTGTCACCAAAGCGCGTGTCCTTGACGACCTCGGCCATCTTCTTGATGGGCACGACGTTGGCATGGACTCCCGGAGGGGCAGCCTGCTCGATCATGGTCTTGCGGAGCTCGTCGTGAGCAACGCCGTCGGAAACCACGATGATGCGGTTGGGGTTGATCTGCTTGGTCCACGTGGTGGCCACCTGACCATGAAGCAGACGGGTGTCGATACGGACGTGGGCGATCTTGATGTGCCCATCGCCGATGACCGTTCCCGGAGGGATGGCGCCTGCAGGAGCAGCGGCGGCCGCAGCCGGCTTCTTCTCCTCGGGCTCCAGAGACTCGGGCTTGACGCGCACGCCAGCCTTAGCCTCAGTCACGAGATGTTTTGCGATCGCATGTGCAGTGTTCTTTGCGTCAAAGCGCTGCGAATATGCCTCGATGAGCATAGGCAGGTTGACACCGGTGACGATAGCCCAGGAATCGTGGCCCTCGATGAGCCCGCTGATCTGGTTGAACGGCGTGCCGCCCCACAGATCAACGAGGAAGAGCACCTGCTCCTGGTCCTCGAAGGAAGCGATTGCTTCCTCGACCTTGGCACGGAAGTCGTCGGGGCCCATGCTCGGCTCGAGCGAGACCACGGCAACAGACGGCTGATCGCCAAAGACCATCGAGCCCGTCTGCTTGATTCCAGCTGCCAAGTCCCCGTGGCTAGCAAGAACAATACTTACCATCACATAACCTCCTTTTTGTCTACGTATTCCCTACACGACATTAAGGAAGTATACCTGTTTAGTTTGTGGAATTATCGCTAAATTTGCAAAAGGTTGCATTATTTGTTTAAACGTCTAGCTTTGTTACAAGTTGATTACGTTGCTGGTTTTTCACTCATTACCCGCCAAGGCGCCGCTCATCAAGCCGCGCATTTTACAGATACAAGCAGGCTGTTCATTAATATCGATTTTAGGCAAGCGTGAATGCGCTTGTACTGCTGCTATTTTGTTTAAACAGACATAACTTGACTATTAGCGTGACTTATGCTCTAGCGC
This sequence comes from Collinsella sp. CLA-JM-H32B, assembly GCF_040098065.1. Classification (NCBI taxonomy): domain Bacteria; kingdom Bacillati; phylum Actinomycetota; class Coriobacteriia; order Coriobacteriales; family Coriobacteriaceae; genus Collinsella; species Collinsella sp. CLA-JM-H32B. Next base: position 10,557 of record NZ_JBBNNA010000010.1, read on the forward strand.
AAGTAGTCATTGGGGACGTTCTTAAACGACTAGTCGTTGGGGACGTTCTTGTTTGACTAGTCGTTTAAGAACGTCCCCAACGACCAAGTTAGGCGATGTGGAGGGGGTTGGCGGCGTCGACGGCGTCGGGAGCGTCGGAAGTACCGTCAGGAGCAGCGTCTGCCGGGTCCTCGTCGGGGGTCTCGATCTGCTTGATCATGACCTCCTGGCCCTGCAGCAGGTATGTCTCGCCGCTACCGCAATGGGGGCAGGTCTTGCCGTGCTCGACCGTCGCGTAGTCGCGGCCGCACGCCTCGCAATGTGTCACGGCCTCGACGGGCTCCACAATAAGCTCCGCATCCTCGGTGATGGACTTTTTATCTGCCGCCCAGCGCCAAGCGTCGAGCAGTAAGTCGGAAACGACGCCCGAGACCTCGCCCAGCAGCAGCGTGACGCTCGAAACGCGACTCACGCCATTGGCGCGCGCCACGTTCTCAACATCGCGAATGATGTGATAAACGATTCCCAATTCGTGCAAGGTAGAAACCTTTCAACAACGGTTGATGCGATGCAAACTCAAAGCAAGGGGACGGCGAAATCTAGTCTGCGCCGTCCCCCTACCGGCCATGGTTACCTATTTACGACCGAACTTGATTTTGATTGCGCGTTTCAAAGCGTACTTACCCAGACTGGGGAGCTTTTGCTCGTATTTGACCATCGTGGAGCACTCGGGGCGGTCGCGATCCAGATGGATGGCGTCGAACGCGCACTTGGTGGTGCACAGGCCGCAGCCGATGCACTTGTTGGGGTCGACGATCGAGGCACCGCAACCCAAGCAGCGGGCGGTCTCGGCGCGCACCTGCTCTTCGGTAAAGGTCTCGACGTACTCGCTAAACGGCGCGGCCTTCTCGCGCTCGCGGTCCACGTGGGCAACCTCGCGGCTCGCGTTGTCGTAGCTCTCGATCACGACATCGTCGCGGTCGAGCGCGGTGTAGCGGCGCTGGTTGCGGCCGATGGTGAGCGTGGAGCCCGGCTGCACAAAGCGATGGATGGACACGGCGGCCTCGTGGCCGGCGGCGATGGCATCGATGGCAAAGCTCGGACCGGTGTAGACGTCGCCTCCCACAAAGATGTCGGGCTCAGCGGTCTGATAGGTCTGGGGATCGGCAAGGGCACCCTGGCCGCGGCCAAGCTCCACCTTGGAGCCAGCCAGCAGGTCGCCCCACACAATGGACTGGCCAATCGACATGACGACGCGGTCGGCATCGACACGGCGCAGATCGTTCTCGTCGTACTCGGGCGCAAAACGGCCCTCGTCGTCAAAGACACGCGTGCAGCGCTTGAAGGTGATACCGCACACACGGCCGGTCTCGTCCAGATGGACCTCCTTGGGGCCCCAGCCGCAGCTGATGTGCGCGCCGTCCTCGATGGCCTCGCGACGCTCTTCCTCGCTGGCGGGCATCTGGGCCTCGCTCTCCAGGCAGAACATCTCAACATGCTCGGAGCCCAGACGGCAGGCGTTGCGGGTCACGTCGATAGCCACGTTGCCGCCGCCCACTACGATGGTGCGGCCGGGTAGCGCGTCGATCTTGCCGCTGTTGACCTCGCGCAAGAAGTCGACGGCCACGGTCATGTCCTCGGCATCCTCGCCCGGAATACCGGCAAGGCGGCCGCCCTGGCAGCCGATGGCAACATAAAAGGCCTTAAAACCCTGCTCGCGCAGCTCATCGAGCGTCACATCGCGACCGACCTCCACGCCATAGCGGAACTCGGCACCCATCAGGCGAATGATCTCGACCTCGGCCTCGATAACGTCCTTCTCCAGCTTAAAGCTGGGAATACCGTAGGTGAGCATGCCGCCCGGACGCTCGTTCTTCTCGAACACGACGGGCTTATAGCCCTTCTCGGCCAGATAAAAAGCGCAGGACAGACCGGCCGGGCCGGCACCGATGATGGCGATCTTCTGGTCGAAGCCGCCGGCACGCGTCGGCGTCACCACGGGCGGGACATAGCGGGTCGCGGCGTCCAGATCGCGCTGGGCGATAAACTTCTTGACCTCGTCGATGGCCACGGCGGCGTCCACACGGCCGCGGGTGCAGGCATCCTCACAGCGGCGGTTGCACACACGGCCGCAGATAGCGGGCAGCGGGTTCTCGCGCTTAATGAGTGCTAGGGCCTCGTCATAGCGACCCTGCGCCGCGAGCTTCAAATAACCCTGAACGGCAACATGCGCGGGGCAGGCCGTCTTGCAGGGCGCGGTGCCGGACTTGTGCGTCTCGATGCGGTTGTCGTTGCGGTAGTTGGGCGACCACTTGGTGTGGTCCCACTTGGTGGCATCGGGCAGCTCCTGGCGCGGATACTCGGGGACCCGTCCGCCCGCCTTTTTGCTGCAGAGCTTCTGGCCCAGCTTGGCGGCGCCGGCCGGACACACCTCAACGCAGCGACCGCAGGCAACGCACTTGTCCTTCTCGACCTTGGCGACATAGGCCGAGCGCGACAGGTTGGGCGTGTTGAATAGCTGCGAGGTGCGCAGGGCGTAGCACACGTTGACGTTACAGTTGCAGATGGCGAAGATCTTGTTCTCGCCGTCGATGTTGGTGATCTGGTGCACAAAGCCGTTGTCCTCGGCCTGGCGCAGGATGTCGTAAACCTCGTCGCGGGTCACGTAATGGCCACGATCGGTCTCGACCACGTAGTCGGCCATATCGCCCACGGCGATGCACCAATCGGCCGGGTCGTCGGCGCAGCCCTCACCCATCACGCGACGGCTCGCGCGACAGCTGCAGGTGCTGGCGGCATACTTACCCTCGTATTTGTCGAGCCAGTGCTCAATATGCTCAATCGGCACCGAGGTGCTTGCGGCATCGATGGCCTTCTCGACCGGAATGACGTGCATGCCGATACCGGCACCTCCGGGCGGCACCATCGGCGTGGCCTTGGACAGCGGGCCCTTGGATGCCTGTTCAAAGAACTTGGCGTAGACCGGGTGCTCCTCGAGCTGGCTCACGCGCATGTTGAGAAACTCGGCGGAACCCGGCACCAGCATGGGCAACACCCATTGCTTGGCGCGCTCGGGATTTTCCCAGTTGTACTCGAGCAGGCCCGTGTAGCTCATATAGTCGAGCATCTTCTCGATCTGGGCCTCGGGCATGCCGGTGAGCTTGACCATCTCGGGCAGCGTGTAGGGACGGCGCATCTTCATCTTGCAGAGTACCTCGGCCTGCTCGTCAGTCGCGGCCTCGGCAAACGACCAGTACTCGTAGCCCAGCAGCTCGTCGCGATGCAGCAGGCGGTTAGTGCAGTGCTCGCACAGTTTGACGATGGCCTCGCGCGGATGCTCCGGCAGCGGCGGCACAAACTCCGCACCGATATCGGGCTCGGTGTAGCTAATCCCCGGTCCGTTGAGAATCATAGTCGTCCCTTCTCTTGCCGCAACCTGGCAGGCACGCAGCGCCCCTCTTTTTACGGGCTCGACATGCCCCCACGCCGTTCACCCGTTATTGTTGACATTGTGTCAAAAACAGTATTGACGAACCGTCAACAATATTCAAGACTGTTAGGTGAACGGTCAGGCAAAAGAGGATGAAAGGCGGCAAAACATGGGCAACAACACAGCAGATACCTCTGTGGCCGATGCCGTCCCCGCGCCCGACAGCACGGCCAAACGTCTGACGGGCGACGAACGCCGTCGCGAGATCCTCGCCGCCGTGCGCACCGTGAGTTCCGAGCTGGGTGTGTCGCATCTATCTGTCTCGGCCGTGACCAAACGCGCCGGCTGCACGCGCTCATTGTTCTACCACTACTTTGCCGATATGGACGCCGCCGTCACCGCTGTCATGGACGAGGCAATCGACGGTTTTATCGCCGAGCTCGAGCAGTGGAATGCCAGCCGCATCGCCGGTGATATCGAGGGCGCACTCGACACCGTCGCCCCGCTCTTCAAGCGCCTGGTCGTCAGCGGCCACGAGCTGCCGAGTACGCTCACCTCAAGCAGCGGCGCGCTCTACGGCGGCTTTTTGCACAACGTGGTCCAGCGCGTGGCGCAGTATATCTGCGACACCACCGTGGTGGATTTTGTCGCCCATCATGAGCTACGCATCGACCATGTCTACGAGACGTTCTACACCCTCATCATGGGGTTGTTGATGTATATCCGCACGCACCCCGATGTGCCCGACGAGACGGTCAAGGAAATCATCGCCTCGACACTCCACATCGAGGGCTATACCGCCAAGTATCCGGAGCGCAAGCCCCAGAACTGACGACATTTGGCCAAACTGCCCGCGATCGGAAGAGGGGCCGCGGGCGTGTGAAAGGAGAGCAGCATGCTGTTCGATGTTTGGGGTAGCGATACCCTTATCCACTGGGCCGGCTGGGCCATGGTCTTTATTGGCCTCATCGTGCTCAACGAGGTCGGCCGCCGCACTAAGCTGGGCGCGGCAATCATCTTTGGCGTGGCTCCGCTGGCCATGACCATCTACTGCGTCGCCATCGCCATCGGCGTTTCGCAGGGCGCCGAGTGGGCGCTCACCAACCCCACCCATGTGTACCAGAACAGCTGGTTCCACTACGCCAAGGTATACGCGGCGCTGGCCGGCTGCTGGGGCTTCATTGCCATTAAGTATCAGTGGGGCAAGATCGGCAAGGCGCATTGGTTCCGCGCATGGCCGTTTGTGATCGTCGCCATCAACATCATGATCGCCGTCGTGTCCGACTTCGAGAGCGCCTATCACTTCTTTGTCCTGGGCGAGTCCACCTGGGTCACCTCCGAAGGTGCTACGCAGCTGGCCGGCTGGAACAACGTGTTCAACGGCATCGCCGGTATCATCAACATCTTCTGCATGACCGGTTGGTGGAGCGTCTACGCCTCCGAGGATCAGACCGATATGCTGTGGCCCGACATGACCTGGGTCTACATCATCGCCTACGATATCTGGAACTTCTGCTACACCTACAACTGCCTGCCCACCCACTCCTGGTTCTGCGGCTTTGCGCTGCTGCTGGCGCCCACCGTCGCCGCCTTTATCTGGAACAAGGGCGGCTGGATCCAGAACCGCGCCTTTACGCTGGCCATTTGGTGCATGTTTGCCCAGGTGTTCCCGTACTTCCAGGAGGAGTCCATCTTTGTGACCCACTCCACGCTCGACCCCGGCGCCGCCACCGCGGTCTCGATCGCCGCACTGGTCGCCAATGTCGCCGCGATCATCTACATCGCCTACCGCGCCAAGAAGCTCGGCCGCAATCCCTACAAGCAGGATGTCTTTGAGGGCACCAGCGATTGGGAGAAGGCTACCGCTCGCCGCGCCAAGGTTGATTACGCGCACGCCGAGTAACACCGAGTAACATGTTGGTCGCTGTTGGCACTTGGGCATAGGCCCGCCCGCCAGGATTTTCAATCCAATGTCTCGCAGAGCCCCCGGAAAGCGTTTCGCTCGCTTTTCGGGGGCTTTTGTCGTCGCGCCTCTATTCATCTATTCAAAAACATGCGCATATTTAAAATCGGATTTCAAATCATGCGGCGGCTCTATGGGGTCCCGTTTTTGGGTACAGTGTTGTCCCGATATTGAGCTTGGGGGATATATGAAAGATGAGACGATGGACCAAGAGGATGCGGCCCAAGATGCAGAAGCGTGCGCCGAGGCCCTGGAGAGCCTAGACCAGATCGCGTTGGCCGAGATTGCGTTTGACGATTCGAGCGTCGATGCGCAGGATGAGCCGGAAATCGAGGCGCAGCCCGATGATCAGGATGCAAAAGACGATGGCGCCGCGCCCACCGAAGACGAGGCGGGGCACGAGGAATCCGAATGTGAGGCCGACGACCAGACCGAATCCGATACGAGCGAGGAAACCATCTTGCTCGACAGCTTGCCGGCCGAGGATTCGCTGACCCGCGAGCTCCCCGGCCTAGGCTCTGCTCCTGTCGTCGATGAGACCATCGCCATGGGCGATATTCCCCTGCCGTCCGTTCCCTCGGCACGCGAAGCCGAGGTCCGCCATCGCAAGATGTCGCCAAAGCGCCGCAATCTGATGGTCGCCGGCGTCGTGGCCGTCGCGCTTGTCGCCGGCGGTGCAGGCTATGCTGCCTGGAACGGATATCAACAAGAGCAGGCTGCCGCTGTCGCCGCCAATGCCCACACGATGATGTCGGTGCAGATTGGCGTGCATGCCGCGGGCCTCGACTGCTCAACTGGCTCCAAGATTCCCGTGCAGGTGAGCGGGCAGGATTCCGACGGTTCTTCCGTGAGCGAAACGCTCTATGTTGACGAGCACGGTCGCGGCGTTAAGCTGCTGCCCGGCGATTACACGCTCTCCATTGCCGCCTCCCCCATCGCGGCCGACGGCACCATCTACACCGTCCCGACCACCAAGGCGCAGGTCGCCATTAAGAGCGATGGGCAGGATTTGAGTGCCCAGGCCACCTTTAAGCTCGAGGTGCCTTCGGCCGACACGGTGACCGACGACCAGATCGATGCCGCCGCCAAGTATGCCGAGGAAGGCGGGGTGAATTCCGCCGCGGTCGCAAAGGTACTCCAGCAGGCGGCAACCGCGCGACGCGACGCCGCGACCAACGCCGTGAGCTCCCGCAAGGCGCAGGCGGCCCGCGACGCCGATGCTCGACATAAGGCAACGGACCTGTATCAGCTCGATATTCCCGTTGAGTGGTACGGCAAAGTCGCGACTTGGCAAAACGGCAGCACGCTGTGCATATATCTTGCCGGCGACACGAACACGCCGCTTGTGACGCTTGTCACGGTGCGCGACGGCGAGAGCTTTACGCCCGATGAGGGCGACGCGGTTTTGGGTGCGGCAAACCTCGGCAACGGCTACACCGTCTACGCCAGCGGCCCCGTTTATCCGTATGTGGTGCCCCAGACCATCAACGGACGCACGCAAGACCCCGTGTCGACCTACCCCATGGACACTGCAGTTGAGCTTGTCGAACTTACGACCGGCAACCGCTATACCTATAGCCAGATCAAAAAAGTGCTGGTCGGCAAAGACGGCAAAGCCGGCGCCGCGACCAAACTCGAGACCGACTACCTCGCCCAGATTCTCCTGCCGAGCATCAAGGCCCAGGACTAGCCGGCCCGAAGACAGCCGCCCAACACCCACACCCCTAACGCAGTTGCGGTGAAATAGGGACTGTTTTTGCTGGTCAAACCGCAAAACAATCCCTATTTCGCCGCAACTTATTGGTGGCCTTTTGGGTGGCACTCAGCGCCACGGGTCGGCTTCGAACATCGGCTCGCGCTCGGGGCGGCGATCGCTGTAGGGATCGTAGCCGTCGTCGTCCTCGTTCTCGGCACGGATGTAGGGGTCGCGCGGCTTGGGCGCCGGCTTAGGCGCAGGCTTGGGTGCGGCGGGTGCGGCATCGGTCGCCGGCGCATTCGTCTTGTTCTTGTCTATCATCTGCATATCTCCTTGCCATGCAATCGTGTTCAATATTATCGATTGTCGCACGAAAAAGGGCGGCGGACCCAATTGAATCCGCCGCCCTTGGCGTTTAGAGACGGCCGGCAGATTTTAAGGCATGGCCCAAAATCTACTCGGCGTCGGGGACCTCGTAGGTGGCCGCCGGCGTGTTATCGCACACGACGGTAAAGCCGCCGTCCTTGTCGGCATCGACCGTCACCTGATCGCCCTCGCGCACCGTGCCGTCGATGATGGCGGCGGCGATGGCGTCCACGACCTCGCGCTGGACCAGGCGCTTGAGCGGACGGGCACCGAACACGGGGTCCAGGCCGCCCACGGCGAGCATCTGCTTGGCCGCCGGGGTGATGGCAAGCGTCATGCGCTCCTTGGCCAGACGCGCGCGGACGTCGGCAAGCTGGATGTCGACGATCTTCTCGATCTGCGCCATGCCGAGCGGATGGAACACCACGATGTCGTCGATACGGTTGAGGAACTCGGGGCGGAAGGTCTGAGCCATGGCGGCGTCGACCTGATGGCGCATCTCCTCCTCGTCCTTGCCCGAAAGCTCGGCGATAGCCTTGGAGCCCACGTTAGACGTCATGATGATAATCGTGTTCTTGAAGGACACCTGGCGACCCTGGCCATCGGTCAGACGGCCGTCGTCGAGCACCTGCAACAGCACGTTAAAGACATCCGGATGGGCCTTCTCCATCTCGTCGAGCAAGATCACGGAGTAGGGACGACGGCGCACGGCCTCGGTGAGCTGGCCGCCCTCGTCGTAACCCACGTATCCCGGGGGCGCACCGATCAGACGCTGGACGCTGAACTTCTCCATGTACTCGGACATGTCGATACGCACGAGCGCGCGCTCGTCGTCGAACAGGCACTCGGCAAGCGCCTTGGCGAGCTCGGTCTTACCCACGCCGGTGGGGCCCAGGAAGAAGAAGCTGCCGATGGGCTTGTCCGGATCGGAGAGACCCGCACGGCTGCGGCGCACGGCCGCGGCAACGGCGGAGACAGCCTCGTCCTGACCGATGACGCGCTTATGCAGCTCGCCCTCCAGGCCCTTCAACTTGTCGAGCTCGCCCTGCATCATCTTGGACACAGGCACGCCGGTCCAGGCGCTCACGACCTCGGCAATCTCATCGGAGGTCACCTGTTCGTTGAGGCCCTCGCCGTCCTGCTGCTTTTGTGCCTCGAGCGCGGCCTCGGAATCCTGAATCTGCTGCTGCAGGCCCGGAATCACGGAGAAGCGCAGCTCGGACGCACGGCCCAGGTCGCCGTTGCGCGTCGCGCGCTCCTCTTCGCTCTTGGCCTCGTCGAGCCGGCCCTTGAGCTCCTGCACGTGGTCGATGGCGTTCTTTTGGTTGAGCCAGCCGGCCTTTTGCACGTTGAGCTTTTCCTGGACCTCGGCGATCTCCTGACGTAGGGCCTCCAGACGCTCCTTGGAGGCGTCATCGGTCTCCTTCATAAGTGCCTGCTCCTCGATCTGCAGCTGGGTGAGCTGACGCGTGGTGGCGTCGATCTCGACCGGCATGCTGTCGAGCTCCATGCGCAGGCGGCTTGCGGCCTCATCGACCAGGTCGATGGCCTTGTCGGGCAGGAAACGGTCGGCGATGTAGCGATCGGAGAGGTCGGCAGCCGCCACGAGCGCGCTATCGGTGATATGCACGCCGTGGAAGATCTCGTACTTCTCCTTGAGGCCACGCAGGATCGAGATGGTGTCCTCGACGGTAGGCTCGGAGACCATCACGGTCTGGAAACGACGCGCGAGCGCCGCGTCCTTCTCGATGTACTTGCGGTACTCGTCAAGCGTGGTCGCGCCGATCGCGTGCAGGTCGCCACGGGCGAGTGCAGGCTTCAGGATGTTGCCGGCGTCCATGGAGCCCTCGGTGGCACCCGCGCCCACGATGGTGTGGAGCTCATCGATGAACAGGATGACCTTGCCCTCGGACTTCTGTACCTCCTTGAGCACGGCCTTCAAGCGGTCCTCGAACTCACCACGGTACTTGGCACCGGCGACCAGCGCGCTCATGTCGAGCTCGATGAGGTCGCGGTCGCGCAGCGTGCTCGGCACGTCGCCGGCCACGATACGCTGGGCGATGCCCTCGACGATGGCCGTCTTGCCGACGCCCGGCTCACCGATGAGCACGGGGTTGTTCTTGGTGCGACGGGACAGGACCTGGATGGTGCGGCGAATCTCATCGGTACGGCCGATGACCGGGTCGAGCTTGCCGGCGCGGGCGAGGTCGCAAATGTTGCGACCGTACTGCTCCAGCGCCTCAAACTGCGTCTTATCCTCGGCAGACGTCACGCGGTCATCACCGCGCAGCTCCTCGTAGACCTGCTCGATGCGCTCCTTGGTGACGCCGGCGTCGCGCAGCACGCGGCCGGCCTCGCCCTTGTCCTCGGCAAGCGCCATCAGCAGATGCTCGGTCACCACAAAGCTGTCGCCCATCTTGGTGGCCTTCTTCTCGGCCTTCTCGATGACGCGGACAAGCTCGTTGGAAAGACCCATCTGCTGGCTCTCGCCGGAAACCTTGGGCGCGTGGTCGATGGCATCCTGTGTGGAGCGTGCGAGCTGAGCCGGGTCGGCACCGATGCGCTCGATAATCACGGAGATATTGCGCTCGCCGGCACCAAGCAGGGCGGACAGCAGGTGAATCGGCTCCACCGCGCCGGCCTGCGCGTCAGCGGCCGTGCTCATGGCGGTCTGCAACGCCTCGCGCGACGTCATTGCTAGCTTATCGATTCTCATGGAATCACCTCTCTTGGGGCGGCCGCCCTACGGGGCGGCTTCACGTTGTTCGAGAAGTATTGTTGCCAGCTTTGCTCGATCTTATACACAAATCTAAGTCTCTATATATAAGATTTTCTGAGTGATTAAGAGATAGGGTACTGAGATGTCAGCCCGCCGCTGCCCAGGCGCACTACCGTCTCGATCTGTAACATCTAGCAGCCATTTTTGATCCTAGATGTTACAGATCGAGATGAAATGCTCAGCGGCGCCCGTTTATCTAAATCTGTAACAACTACTCGGCAAATAGGGCCCTATCTGTTACAGATTGAGACAAACAGAAGACACCCGAATCGAAAATCTAAATCTGTAACACCAGGCCCACTTTTAGCGGCCAAGATGTTACAGATCGAGACAAACCGAGAACTACTACAAAGGGGACGGGTACCTTTGTGGTGGTTGCAGTCTCTATTTACTTGCCGAACCCGTGCTTCCCGATTCGCCGCTCCAGGGCATCTCATCCTCGAAGAGCCATATACGGGCAGACCCACTATCGCGTGCAGTCTGCGGGTCGGGCAAGCAGGTCTGTTCATAGGCATCTTGGATACACTGACCCATAAAATCGTTGAGCTCGGCCTGGTCGCCCTCCATGACATAGGCTGCATCGCCGGCCATGATGTAAATACCCGGACCCTCATTGCCCTCGTAACCCGGATCGTACGAGACATCACATAACTTTGCGCCGTTTGCAGTGTCCAGCTCGATGGAAGAGTGGCATCCGCCAACCATGTCGTTCGCTTTTGCCCGATAGGACGCATATCCGTACCAACGCTTAAATGTTTTGCCCTTGAGTAGCTCGGACGCCCTATCGATCAGGCTTGTATCCGTGGTATAGCGCATGGCCCCAAGCTGAATACTCGGATAATTGCTAATACCCAGCACAGCCGGCTGCTCATCAAAATCAACGGTAATGGTCTCGGGCTTGTCGTCGCCGGTCAGAAGTTCGACAGATTGAGCCACAGGCTTGACCAACGGCTCCGTCACCGCAGCAGGTAGAAATGCCATACCGACAGCGCCCGCGCCAACCACAGCGATCGCAAGCGCCAAGACAATCAATCCAATACGGGCAGAACGGCTCACGGCAAAACACCCCACAATGCAAACCTTCGCCACCTGCACTAATGATACCGCCAGCTAACACTATTACCAAAAGAAGCCGCGCGCTCCTCACCACCACAAAGGGGACAGGCACCTTTGTGGTGGTTTTCGACGCTAACGGTTGACCATCTCGCGCCATGAGATTAAACTTGAATTGTTCTCTGAACATATCCATTTCTGCTTATCCTCAACAGATCTTTGTCTCGAGGAGCGCATGTGAAGCCGTCTCATTCCACCGGTCGTAACGTCATCGCCATTCTCGCCATACCCATCGTGATGCTCTTCCTTATCGTCGTCACTCCTTTTTCTTTTGGTTTCGCCTCGCCCTTCGATCTTTGCGGAATGGTCAACGCCGGCTCGCGTGCCACCTCGCTCTCCTTTATTTGTCGTGGCGTGTTCTACGAAGATAGAATTCCCACCGGAATTTGGCAGTCAAAGTTGCCACTGCTCGGTCAGATCGACGGATGCTCCCCCTATTTCTGCCTTGGACCTCAGGCGCTAAACTATCTAATCGACGACCAGCCACTCGACTCCGTCACCCTCGCCTACGACTACGCACCAAACACCGATGAGCGCCACATGAACCAAGTCCTCGACAAGATGCTTGGACAGTGCGGGCTCACCGAGGAGGCCGGTCGAACCATCTATAGCAACCAGAAATTAAAGCGAACAGAACTCCGCCGTGTCGGAAAAATCAAAGGGCGAAACGGGGCCGCCTACTGGGATGCCTGGGCAACACGCGACAAGGGCGAATTCGGACACAGCACCTATATGGTCACTGTCTACACCAAAGACGGAATTAAGGACAATGTTGACGATTTCGCGTCATCCAAATTCGGCATCCCCAAAACAACCAAGCCCGCCAGCCCAGATGAAATCCTGTAGAGACGCTCATTAGAATGTCGTTCAGCGAGCACGGCAGCATCGAGCTCGCCCCCCACCACCACGAAAGGGACAGGCCCCTTTGTGGTGGTTTTCGACTCTGGCACTCGACTGTCTCGATCTGTAACATCTAGCGGCCCTTTTCGATCCTAGATGTTACAGATTGAGATGAAATGATCGGCGGCGATTGTTTGTCTCAATCTGTAACACCAGGCCCACTTTTAGCGGCCAAGATGTTACAAGTCGAGACAAACCGTGAACCACCACAAAGGTGCCTGTCCCCTTTGTGGTGGTTTTCGACAAAAAGAAGCCGCCCCGATAACAGAGGCGGCATCAAGCAAGTCTATTTATTAGCGTCCCTCAAGACCCAACGAGAACGCAGAAATGTAGCCCGGGGCTTACCCTTTCCCGAACGCGACCCTCGCGAAGCGCGTGAGCGGGCGGGAAAGGGCAAGCCCCGGGCGGACAATTAAGTGCGTTACTCGGCAGCGGCCTTGAACTTGTTGTAGTTGATCAGGCAGCCGGCCTTGACGATGGCACGCTCCTCTGCCGTCATATCGGCAATGTAGAGCTCAATCTGCTCGACCGTACCATCGGCGCGGACCACGTAAGCGGCGATGTCCTTCAGGTCGCCGTCGAGCGCGGCGCGGATACCCGGCACAAAGACGTAGTCGCCCACCTCAAAGCTGGGCTCGGCCTCCATCTGGAAGGGCACCATGCCCCAGTTCATCACGTTGGAGCGATAGCGCTTGGTGGCGTACTCGTGGACGATGTTGGCCAGGCCGCCAATTACGCGCTGGCAGCTCGCGGCCTGCTCGCGGGCGGAACCGTCACCGGGCTTCTTGGCATAGAGCATGGAGCCGTACTCGGTCGCCTTGGCGTCGGCAGCGACACCCGCGCCGGCCAGCGCCTCAAACACGCCGGCAAGCTCGGCATCGAGCGCGGCCAAGTCGCCTGCTGCCTCGCCGGCAACGCGGCGCTTCTCCACGGCGTCGACCTCCTTGGAACGGCCCACGTAGGCCGGGTCGCGGCGGCTCAGCGTAAACTCAGCCAAGCCCAGCGGGTTGGAGCGGAAGGAGCTCGTCTCGCCCGAAGGAATGAGCTCGTCAGTCGTGGTGACCGGGTCCATGATCTTGGAGCACACCTTGAGCAGGATGTCGTCGCCAAGGGGCTCCATCGCGGGCCACGGCTTGATGTTGGGGCCCTCGACCAGCTCGTCGGCAGGCTCCGCCTTGCCAAAGCCCCAGTACACACGCTTTTTGTACGGCGCGTCGTCAAAGGTGTACTCGCAGGCCTCGTCCCAAATCTCCTCGGGCAGGTCGGTCGCCGGCGTCAGGACGCCGCCGTTGGCAGCCGTCGCCGCAATGGAGCGGGCGTCCATCAGGGCCACGGCGCTCAGCTGACCGTTGCCCGGCTTGGAACCCTCGCGATTGGGGAAGTTGCGCGTGGTGTGGCGGATCGAAAGGCCGTTGTTGGCAGGCGTGTCGCCGGCGCCGAAGCACGGGCCGCAGAATGCCGTGCGCACAATCGCGCCGGCCTCCATAAGGTCGTAGATGTAGCCGCGGCGTGTAAGCTCGAGTGCCACGGGCTGGCTCGTGGGATAGACCGACAGCGAGAACTCGCCGCAGCCGGTGTTAGCGCCCTTGAGCACGCGAGCAGCCTGGACCACGGAGTCGTAGTTGCCGCCCGAGCAGCCGGCGATAACGCCCTGCTGCACGTGCAGCTTGCCGTCGACGATCTTGTCGAGCAGGCTAAAGTGCGTCTTGCCCTCGCCGATCTTGGCGGCCTCGAGCTCCACCTCATGCAGGATGTCCTCGAGGTTCTCGTTGAGCTCGTCGATCTCAAAGCCGTTAGAAGGATGGAACGGCAACGCGATCATGGGCTTGATACTCGACAGATCGACTTCGACGCAGCCGTCGTAGTAGGCAACATCGGCGGGCTTGAGCTCGCGGTAGTCCTCGCCGCGACCGTGCATGGTCAAAAACGCGTGCGTGTCCTCGTCGGTGGCCCAGATGCTCGACAGGCAGGTGGTCTCGGTGGTCATGACGTCGACGCCGTTGCGATAATCGGTCGTCATGCTCGCAATGCCGGGGCCCACGAACTCCATGACCCTGTTCTTAACGTAACCCTTGGCAAAGACGGCGCGGATGATGGCGAGCGCCACATCGTGTGGGCCAACGCCGGGGCGCGGGGCGCCCGTGAGGTAGATGGCAACGACGCCGGGATAGGCAACGTCGTAGGTGTCGCGCAGCAGCTGCTTTGCCAGCTCGCCACCGCCCTCGCCCACGGCCATGGTGCCCAGAGCGCCGTAGCGGGTGTGCGAGTCGGAGCCCAGGATCATCTTGCCACAGCCGGCGAAGTTCTCACGCATAAAGGAGTGGATGACGGCGATGTGCGGCGGGACGAAGATGCCGCCGTACTTCTTGGCCGCGGAAAGGCCAAAGACGTGGTCGTCCTCATTGATGGTGCCTCCCACGGCGCACAGCGAGTTATGGCAGTTGGTGAGCACGTAGGGCAGCGGGAACTGCTCCATGCCCGAGGCGCGCGCCGTCTGGATGATGCCAACGAAGGTGATGTCGTGGCTCGCCATGGCGTCAAAGCGAATCTTGAGTGCCTCGGGGTCACCCGACGTGTTATGTGCCTGGAGGATCGAATACGCGATGGTGCCGCGCTTGGCATCCTCGGGCGTCTGCGTAATACCGCGCTCGGCAGCCTCGGCCGCAGGCACAACCTCGCTGCCGCCGCGCAGGTAGATGCCGTCCTCGTACAGCTTGACCATACTGTCTCCCACTCTGCCCAAAAGATTTGGGCGCATAGCATACATTCGTTCAATATCGTGCCATAGAACGGTTGCGAGTGGGTTACGAATCTACACGTTCACTTTATCTCGGTAAAGTACAGGACGAGTCCGGCGAGGGCCTGCAGATTTAGTGCAAGAGTGTCCCTTTCGACTAGTCATTTAAGAACGTCCCCAATGACTACCAACGACTACCGCATCCGGAGCAAGGCAACGCCGCAGGTAGAGGACGGACAGCGAGCGACGTCCAGAGCGAACAAGTTGGCATGAAAAAGGCAAGGCATAGACCTTCTGGTCATGCCTTGCCTTTTGAATGACAAATTGTCGCTCTGGACGTCGCGCAGCGTCGGCCCGTTACGCGGGTTGGTAAAACCGCGTAACTACAAATCCCCGCCTGCGCCCAAAAGTTTGCGCATGACCTGTTCGGGGTTGACCGAGCCGTCGCGCGGGGCCAGGGCGGTGATCTTCTTCTGCATCTTGTACTCGTGCAGCTCGTCCTCGAGCTGGCGTACGCGGGCGCGGAGCTTCTCGTTCTCGTGCTCGCGCTCCTCGGCGCGCTCCTTCATATCGAGGATGCGCACCACGCCGGCAAGGTTGATACCCTCGTCGGTCAGTTGGTTGATGAGCTCCAGGCGCTCGATATCGGCACGCGAATACAGGCGCGTGTTACCACCCGAGCGCTGAGGATTCAGCAGGCCTTTGGACTCGTAGACGCGCAGAGTCTGCGGGTGCATGCCGGTCAGCTCGGCCGCCACGCTGATCATGTACAGCGGTTTGTTCCTATTGTCCTCGGCCATGCTACCTGACCCCTTTCCGTCTCGTTATCGTCCATCATAAGCCCGCGGGCGCGGGCGCGCGCCACGACCGCCCTAGTACGTCGCCTTGTAACGGTTGACCTTCTCGCGATAGTCGCGCGTGTCGGCCTCGCGCAGCTTGGTCATGGCATCGCGCTCATCGTCGGACAGGTTCGCGGGAACCTGCACCTTGATCTCGACGAGCAGCGCACCCGTGCGGCCGCGATGCTTAACGTCGGGCGCACCCATCTCCTTAAAGCGGAACTTCTTGCCCGTCTGGGTACCAGCGGGCACCTTCAGACGAACCGTCGCACCACCGGGCGTGGGCACATCCACCGTGCAGCCGAGCGCCGCCTCGTAGACCGAGATCGGCACCTCCATGGTCACATCGGCACCTTTACGCTTAAACAGCGGATGCTCCTCCACGTGCGTGGTCACGACCAGGTCGCCGCGCTCGCCTCCGGCAACGCCGTACTCGCCACGGCGCTTGTAACGCAATTTGCCGCCGTCGACCGCACCCGCAGGCACCGAGACCGTGATGGTCTGCTGCTCGCCCGTCGAGGGAATGCGGTAGGTGACCTTGTGCGTCACGCCGCGAAACGCGTCCTCGGCCGTCACATCGACAGTCAGCGACAGGTCGCCGCCCTTGCGCGCGCGGTTGCGGCCCGCGCCCGCACCGGCATTACCCGCGGTCCCGGCAAAACCCGAGCCCCAATCGCTGCCCCAGGCGCCGTTGCCACTAAAGATACTGTCGAAGATATCGCCCCAGCCGCTCGCGCCGGCACCGGCGCCATAGCCACCGCTATACGCGCCGCCCGCGCCCGGCATGCCGCCGAACATGAGCATCTGGTCGTACTCTTTGCGCTTCTTCTCGTCCGAAAGCGTCTCGTAGGCCTCGCTAATCTCCTTAAACTTGGCCTCGTCGCCGCCGGCATCGGGGTGATATTTTTGCGCGAGCTTGCGAAACGCGCTCTTGATCTCTTTGTCGGAGGCGCTCTTGGATACGCCCAGGATGTCATAGAAGGTTTTGCCTGCAGCCATCGTAGCTCCTCTCCTGTTATATCCGCCGCCCCTGCGGACGGCGGCTCATACTGTCATATGGCACTAGGCCAGAAAGGGCCCCGGGTGTTGCCCCGGGGCCCTTCTCAATTACTCCTCGGTGCTCTCGGCCGTATCGGCCGTAGCATCCTCGGGCGCCGCTTCGGGCTCCGGTGCGGGGCGCTTCTCGCCACCGTAGGTCACCGTCACCATCGCGGAACGCAGGATGCGATCCGCCATGCGGTAGCCCTTCTGGTACACATCGTTGACGGTCTCGTCATACTGCGATGCGTCCTCGACGCGACCCACAGCCTGGTGCTCGAGCGGATCGAACGCCTCGCCCTTGGGGTCGATGGGCTCAACGCCCTCGTGCGCAAACACGTCGAGCAGCTTGGCATGTACCGCGTCAACGCCATCGACGAACTGCTTAAAGTCGTCGGAAAGCTCCTGGCTGCGGGCATGGTCGATCGCGCGCTCGATATCGTCGATCACCGGCAACAGCGCGGTGACAAGCTTCTCGGTCGCGCGCTCGCGCTCGGCGATGCGCTCGTTGGCGGTGCGGCGACGGAAGTTCTCCCAGTCGGCCTGCAGACGAGCGGTGCGCTCGGTAGCGTCCTTCGCCTTGTCCTCGGCGGACTTCTGAGCCTCTGCCGCAGCATCGAGCTCATTGCGCACGTCGGCAAGCTCCTTTTGGGCCTGCTCGAACTTGAGCTTAAAGTCGTTGTCGGCGGCTTCCTCACCGGCGCGGATAGCGGCTTCCACCATCTCGTCCTCGGTCATCGTCGCCTCCTTGTTGGAATCCTCTACCTGGTTCTCGGCAGCCTCGGCGGCCGGGGCCTCATTGACCTCGGTATCGTCTGCGGCCTCTACGGGAATCTTCACGTCCTTCTCCTCAGAGTCAACGGGGGCGGCGCCGGCGGCAGCCGCCTCCGTGCGAGCTTTACGGGCGGACATGATTACTTGTCCTCGTCGTCCACAACCTCGTAGTCGGCGTCGACTACGTCATCGTCGGCAGGCTGGGCACCAGCGGCACCGTCGGTCTGCTGCTGAGCGTCGGCGTAGACAACCTGGGCCAGCTCGTAGGCCACGGACTGCAGGGACTCGCCGGCGGCCTTGATGGCCTCGACGTCAGAGCCCTCGAGCGCCTTCTTGGCGTCGGCGATAGCGGCCTCGGCCTTGGACTTCACGTCAGCGGAAACCTTGTCGCCCAGCTCGTTGAGGGTCTGCTCGGTGGAGTAGCACAGGCTGTCGGTCTGGTTGCGGACCTCGACCTCTTCCTTCTGCTTCTTGTCCTCCTCGGCATGAGCCTCGGCGTCCTTGACCATACGATCGACTTCGTCGTCGGACAGAGCGGTAGAGCCGGAAATGGTGATCTGCTGCTCTTTGCCGGTGCCCTTGTCCTTAGCGGAGACCTTGACGATGCCGTTGGCGTCGATGTCGAAGGTGACCTCGATCTGCGGCACGCCGCGGCGGGCAGCCGGGATACCGGTCAGCTGGAACTTACCGAGCGACTTGTTGTCGCGGGCAAGCTCGCGCTCGCCCTGGAGCACGTTGATCTCGACGCTGGTCTGGTTGTCGGCTGCGGTGGAGTAGACCTCGGTCTTGGAGGTCGGGATCGTGGTGTTGCGGTCGATCATCTTGGTCATGATGCCGCCCATGGTCTCGACGCCCAGCGACAGCGGGGTAACGTCGAGCAGCAGGATGCCCTCGACGTCGCCGGTGAGCACGCCGCCCTGGACGGCAGCACCGTCGGCAACGACCTCGTCGGGGTTCACGGACATGTTGGGCTGCTTGCCGGTCATGGTCTTGACGAGCTCCTGGACAGCGGGCATACGGGTGGAGCCGCCGACGAGGATGACCTCGGTCAGATCGGAGAGCTTAAGCTTGGCGTCGCGCAGGGCATTGGTGACAGGCTGCTTGCAGCGCTCGAGCAGGTCGCGCGTGATCTTCTCGAACTCGGCGCGGGTCAGCGTGTAGTTGAGGTGCAGCGGGCCGGACTGGTTCATGGTAATGAACGGCAGGTTGATGGTGGTCTGCTGGGCAGCGGAGAGCTCCTTCTTGGCGTTCTCGGCGGCCTCCTTCAGACGCTGCAGGGCCATGGGGTCCTGACGCAGATCGACGCCGTTCTCCTGCTGGAACTTGTCGGCCATCCAGTCGATGACGCGCTGATCCCAGTCGTCGCCGCCCAGGTGGTTGTCGCCCGAGGTGGACAGAACCTCAAACACGCCGTCGGCGAGGTCAAGGATGGAGACGTCGAAGGTGCCGCCGCCCAGGTCGAAGACCAGGATGCGCTGGTCGGTGCCCTGCTTGTCCAGGCCATAGGCCAGAGCAGCAGCGGTCGGCTCGTTGACGATACGCTTGACGTTGAGGCCGGCGATCTTGCCGGCGTCCTTGGTGGCCTGACGCTGGGCGTCGTTGAAGTAGGCCGGGACGGTGATGACGGCGTCGGTGACGGTCTCGCCCAGATACTTCTCGGCGTCGGCCTTCATCTTCGCGAGCGTCATGGCGCTCACCTGCTCGGCGGTGTAGTCCTTGCCCTCGATGTCGACGACGGCACGGCCACCCTGGCCCTCCTTGACCTCGTACGGCACGGTCTTGATCTCGGAGGTGCACTCGGAGTACTTGCGGCCCATGAAGCGCTTGATGGAGAACACGGTGTTCTTGGGGTTGGTGACAGCCTGGTTCTTAGCGGCCTTACCCACAACGCGGTCGCCGTCGGCACGGAAGCCCACGACGGACGGGGTGGTGCGGTCGCCCTCAGCGTTCACGATAATGGTCGGAGAACCGCCCTCGAGGACGGCCATTGCGGAGTTGGTAGTACCAAGGTCGATACCAAGAATCTTACTCATTAGAAATTCCCTCTCTCTTGTGCGTTCGCGCCGCCTCGACGGTCTGTCACGCGGCGCTTCGGCTTGTCTTTCAGGATGTAGTGTATCCCCTTATGGGCCGGAATATACAAAATCTAAGTCAATTCATATAAGATTTCTTATTGCTGAGAGTTTAGGTTCTCAAATGCGCAGGTAGATGCGCTGATTGAATTCTCGACAAATCTATCGAGATCTATGTAGAGATAGCTGAGGTTTGGGTCCGGGGGTGCCTGGGGCTGCCTTGCGGAAAGCTCGTCCCGGTTTGAGCGTGGATTCCGGGTCGCAGTTTCCGTCTGAAAGCTCAACCGGAAACCATATCCCGTTTTGAGAGCTGATACCGGGTCGCAGTTTCCGCTAGCGGGCCCAACCGGAAACTGCGACCCGTTTTTCGACCAAATAACGGGATGCCCTTTCCGCAAGCGCGCTCAATAGCTCAATATTTCAAGTCACCTTTAGCTAACATTTACGCAGCTCAACGGCCCCACCTGCACGTTTTTTAGTAAACCTTGGCATACTCGGCGAACGGTATGAAGATGCCGGTCAGAGGGTATTGCAAACGGTCGCTCCCGTGGTATGTTTTTGCCCGAATCAAACCGGCGCGCATCGCCTGTAGCGTCGGTCAACAGAGAGGAAACTACCATGGCTCATCCCGTAATTGATGCCGACGAGTGCATCGCTTGTGGCGTTTGCGTCGACTCCTGCCCCGCTGGCGTTCTGGAGCTCCAGGACGTCGCTACCGTCGCTGACGAGGACTCCTGCGTCGCCTGTGGCGCTTGCCAGGACGCTTGCCCCGCTGGCGCGATCACCGAGATCGTCGAGGAGTAACAACTCCCCCACTTGCACACTCAAAAGTACACCGTGCACAAAAAAGGAGGCTTCCGCATCGCCGCGGAGGCCTCCTTTTGCATATGTGGGCAGCTAATTTGGAGCGGGACCCTTGGCAGTTGCGGTGGAATAGTTCCTGTTTTATGTCTTGGATGCCTTTTAGGAACTATTTCACCGCAACTTATAGATGCGGCGTCGACTAGGACAAATCGTCTTCGTAGGGCATCAGGTCTGCTAGGTAGCCTTTTTCCTTGAGCATCGCCTCGATCTCGTCGAGGGTCTGTTCGTCCTCCGCCGCAATGCGATGGAAGTGGTAGCCGCTGGTCACCGTCAGCAGCGGGAAACTCTTGCCGCTCTCGATATCGTGCAGGTAGCGCTCAACATCGCGACGATTGCGGATGTCCAGGTCGGCCGTGATCTTGCCGTACACACGATGGTTGACGATCACGTTAAGCACGGCGCCACCCGCGTCGACGATACTCGTAAGTTCGTCGCCCGCCTGCTCCACGCTGTGGCGCACCTTAACAAGACGCGTGGGCACGGCGGGGCTGCTGGGGGCCTCCTGCAGCACATAACCACGGTTGGTCGCCACGACATCGTGCCCATCGGCACGCAGCAGGGCAATATCCTGAACCACGATCTGACGGCTCACGCCAACCTCGCGGGCAAGTGCGCTGCCCGAAACGGGCTCCTTGGCCACCTCGAGCACGTCCATGATGGCACGGCGACGCTCGCGGGCGTTCATTATTTACCGTCCAGCAGACGCAGGTGCTTAAGCGAGAGGTCGAGGATCGGCGCGGAGTGCGTCAGGGCGCCCGAGCTAATAAAGTCAACGCCCAGGTCGGCGAGCGCACGGATATTGCCGGCGTCCACGTTGCCCGAACACTCGGTCTTGGCGCGACCGGCGATAAGCTCGATAGCGGCGGCCATGTCGTCATGGGTCATGTTGTCGAACATGATGATGTCGGCGCCGGCCTCCACGGCCTCGCGCACCATGTCCAGGTTCTCGCACTCGATCTCGACCGTCGTGGTAAACGATGCATGGGCGCGCGCCATCTCGATCGCACGCGTCACGCCACCGGCGGCATCGATGTGGTTGTCCTTGAGCATGACGGCCGTCGACAGGTTGTAACGGTGGTTGCTGCCGCCGCCGATCTCGACTGCCGCCTTTTCAAACACACGCATGCCCGGTGTGGTCTTGCGCGTGTCGACAAGCACGGTCTTAGTGCCCTCGAGCGCCGCGGCCATGCTGTGCGTGTAGGTAGCGATGCCGCTCATGCGCTGCAGATAGTTGAGCGCCACGCGCTCGCCCGAAAGCAACACGCGCGCGTCGCCGCGCACCTGGCCCACGTGATCGCCGGCATGCACCTCGTCGCCATCCGAGACATCGAACAACACGGAGCTCTGCGGATCCAGCAGCTCAAAGGTGCGGGCGAATACGTCCAGGCCGGCGATAATGCCGTCGGCCTTGGCGATAAGCTCCACCGTGGCGGGACGCGCCGTGGGGCACACGCTCGCCGTGCTCACGTCCTCAAACGTAATGTCCTCGCGCAGAGCCTGCAGAATCAGATCATCGACGACGAGCTTCATGGTAATGGGATTCATGGTCTACTCCTCCACGGCCTGCGTGCCGGCGGCACGGGCCAAATCATCGATTGCCAGGGCGTCGGCGCTCAGGGCGCGATGACGGCCATCGAGCGCGGGATCGCCCGCCTGCTCCACGGCCAGCGACTCGCCGGTACGCATGTACCACGCGGCGCGACGACCCCAGACCAGTGCTTCGAGCAGACTGTTTGATGCAAGGCGGTTCTTGCCGTGAACGCCGTTGCAGGCCGTCTCGCCCGCGGCGTAGAGCTCGGGCATCGAGGTGCGGCCGTCCTTGTCGACCCACACGCCGCCCATAAAGTAGTGCTGCGTCGGCGTAACGGGAATGGGCTCGTCCAAGATGTCGCGGCCGTCCTCCAGGCAGCGCGCGCGAATGTTGGCAAAGTGCCCGGTCACCACGTCGCGCTCGACGGGGGCAAAGCTCAGCCACTCGTGCTCGGTGCCGTCCTGCTTCATCTGCTCGCGGATGGCGGCGGCGACAACGTCGCGCGGCTGCAACTCGTCGGTAAAACGCTCGCCGGCGGCGTTGAGCAAAATCGCGCCCTCGCCGCGGCAGCTCTCGCTGATCAGGAACGTGCGACCCGGCTGCGGCGAGAACAGACCCGTGGGATGGATCTGCACGTAGTCCAGGTGCTCCATCTTAATGCCATGCTCCTGAGCGATGTAGCAGGCGTCGCCCGTGAGCTGCGGGTAGTTGGTCGAATGGTCGTATACGCCGCCGATGCCGCCCGTTGCCCACAGCGTGTGGCGGGCATGGATCTTAAACGGCTCGCCGGCATGCGCGCCCTCGGCGGCATTTACCAGCTCGTCGGCGGGACGAACCGAGTTGTTCTCGTCCACGGGAACGGCGACGATACCGGTGCACACCGTGGCGCCGTCACGCTCGCCCGTCAGGATGTCGGTCATGGCCACGTACTCCAAAATCTGCACGTTGTCCAGCTTGCGGACAGCCTGAAGCAGCTTGGTCGTAATCTCCTTGCCGGTGATATCGGCATGGAAGGCAATGCGCGGACGGCTGTGTGCGCCCTCGCGGGTAAAATTGAGGCTGCCGTCGGCCTTGCGCTCAAAGTCCACGCCCATCGCCAGCAGGTCGTTGATGACCGAGCGGCTCGAGCGAATCATGATGTCGACGCTCTCGCGGCGGTTCTCGTAGTGGCCGGCGTGCATGGTGTCCTCAAAGAAGGCATCGTAGTCCGAGCCTTCGGGCAGCACGCAGATGCCGCCCTGCGCGAGCATCGAATCGCACTCGTCGACAGCGCCCTTGGAGAGCATGATCACGCGCGTGCTCGTCGGCAGGTTGAGAGCCGCGTACAAGCCCGCTACGCCGCAGCCGGCAATAACGACGTCGCACTCCATGTCGGGGTATTGTTTGGTTTCCACAGGAATCCTCTCCCTTGTAATGTGGCATAAGGGACTGCCCCTCATGTCACATCGTTCTAACGCGCCGCGTACTCGAGCATGCGGTCGAGCGTGAGTTTGGCCTGGTCGGCAGCCTCGTCCGAGACGCCGATCTGCACCTCGCCCTCACCCGTCTCCAGGCAGCGCACGAGCTTCTCGAGCGTGATGAGATCCATGTTGACGCAGATGGGCTGCACCGCGGGGAAGTAGAACTTCTTGCCGGTGCCCTGGCAGCGGCGCTCGAGCTCGTAGAGCACGCCGCGGACCGTCACGATAATGAACTCGCTCGCGTCGGACTCCTCGGCATACTTGATGATGCCGGCGGTGGAGCCGATGTAGTCGGCCTCGGCCAGAACGTCGGCCTTGCACTCGGGGTGCGCCAGCACGAGCGCGTCGGGGTGGGCCTCCGTCGCGTCGACGATCTGCTCGACGGTGATGATGTGATGGCGCGGGCAGTAGCCGTTGTTGAGGATGACGTGCTTTTGCGGCACCTGCTCGGCTACGAAGCGTCCCAGGTTTTGGTCGGGAATGAACAGGATATGCTGCTGCGGCAGCTCGGACACGATCTTAACGGCGTTGGAGCTGGTGACGCACACGTCGCTCCAGCTCTTGATCTCGACCGTGGAGTTGACGTAGCACACCACGGCCAGGTCGTCGCCGTACTCGGCGCGCGCCGCGTCGACCGTCTCGCGCTTGACCATGTGCGCCATGGGACAGTCCGCGCCCGGCTCGGGCAGCAGTACGGTCTTAGTGGGATTGAGCAGCTTGGCGCTCTCGCCCATAAACTCCACGCCGCACAGCACGATGGTCTGCTGCGGCAGGCTTTTGGCGAGCTTTGCCAGGTAGAAGCTGTCGCCGACGTAATCGGCAACGGCTTGGACCTCGGGCGCCACGTAATAGTGCGCCAGGATTACCGCGTCACGTTGGGTTTTTAGTTGATGAATGGCCTCGACGAGCTCTGCGGGCACCAGCGCCGCACGCTCCGTTGCCGTCGTTGCCGATGCCAGGCCGGCCGCGATATCGCGTGCAAGCTCCGACGCATCCATGTTCGCGCTCTGTGCCATCAAGGCCCCTCTCTTTTGGCGAATCTTGGGGCTTTAGTATGACACCTAGGTTTACAGCTGACAAGACAGCTGTAAACCTAGGTGTAAAGTTGAAATAAAGATTCAATCATGTGGCAAGTCCATTTTCGAACTGGCAAGCTGAGGATAGCCGGGCTTTCGATAGCGCAGGAGGCATCTTTCGCCACCGCAACACCGCTTAGCGCGAGCTGCACGCCGTGGGGCGCAAACGGTCCGCACCCCCGCAAGCGGCGCGTGCCCGATGTGGCAAAATCGAACTACTTAAGGGGGCCGAATGCTCAAGATTATTGCCTGCGACGATGATGTCGCTTTTCTAGATAGACTGCACCGGATGATCGACCGTTGGTCGACCGAGACGGGCACGGCGGTCGATGTTGCGCTCGTCACGCGCGGCGAGGACCTGCTGGCCCGCCATGCCGCATCGCGCGCCGACATCATCTTGCTCGATATGATCATGCCGCTCGTCAACGGCATGGACACCGCACGCGAACTGCGCCAGGCCGACACCGCCGTGCGCCTGGTGTTCCTCACCTCGTCGCCCGAGTTCGCGCTGGAATCCTACGAGGTCCGCGCCTTCGACTACCTGCTCAAGCCCGTGACTTACGAACGCCTGGCGCAGTTACTCGACGAGCTTTCGAGCATGCGCCCGGCGGCAACCGACGAGCTCGTGATCAAAACTTCCTTTGGCTACCACGCCCTGCGCCTGTCCGACATCGAATATGCCGAAGCGCGCAACAAGCACGTGGTCTTCCACCTGCGCGACGGACGCGATATCGAGGCACTCGAGTCATTCCGCAGCGTCGAGGACCGTTTGGTGCAAAATGCCACCTTCTTTAAATGCCACCGCAGCTACCAGGTCAACCTGCGCAATATCGATCACTTTGACCGCACGGACATCGTCATGCGCTCGGGCGCGTGCATCCCGCTTTCGCGCAGCTGCAAGCAGGGATTCCAAGACGCCTACTTTGCGGCGCGCTTTGAGGGTGGGAGA
Organism: Collinsella sp. CLA-JM-H32B; assembly: GCF_040098065.1. Classification (NCBI taxonomy): domain Bacteria; kingdom Bacillati; phylum Actinomycetota; class Coriobacteriia; order Coriobacteriales; family Coriobacteriaceae; genus Collinsella; species Collinsella sp. CLA-JM-H32B. The sequence goes on from NZ_JBBNNA010000010.1 coordinate 36,123, forward strand.
CACTGATGGTCTCCTCGGTCGAAATGGTCCTTTGGGCAATCCACCACGCCACAACGCTACTCTTTGGCGTCTTTGCCTCGGCGGCGCTGTGCGGTGTCGAGATCAACCGGCGTCATGCGCTTGAACTGGTGCTGGTCGGTGCCGTAACCGGATGCGCATTTGGCCTCGCCAATGCCGTCGGCGGCGAGCTTTTCGCCCGCCAGGTATATCCGATCGTCGTGCATCTGCCGCTCGTCATCTATTTGTGCGCGCGCTACCGCCTGAGCCCGCTGCTTGCCGTGCTCGGCATTACGAGTGCCTATCTGAGCTGCCAGTTCAGCAATTGGATGGGCATCGCCGCATTTGCCGCAACCGATTCTCAGATTGCGTACTATCTGGCGCGCATCGCGACCACACTCGCCGTCTTTGCCGTCCTGTTGCATTGGGCCGGCGACATCGGTCCGCGCTTGGCGATTAAAAGCACCACCGAGCTGGGCATCCTTTTAATCCTGCCGCTCGTCTATTACGTCTTTGACTATGCCACCAACGTCTACACCACGCTGTTCCACTCGGGCTCGGTGGTAACGGTTGAGTTTTTGGCATTTGCGCTCTGTGCCTTCTATCTTATGTTTCTTGCCGTTTACCTGCGCGAATACGAAGAAAAGGAAACCGCCGAGCGAGAGCGCTGGATGCTCGAAACCCGCGACAGCGCCGCCATCAAAGAGCTCGAGGCTTGGCGTCAATCTGGGCGCGAGCTGTCGATTCTTCGCCACGACATGCGCCACTTCCTACGCGGCCTGGCCGCTTTAATTGAGGAGGGCCACACCGACGAGGCGCTCGATCGCATCGACGAACTCTGCGAAGCCGGCGACCGCACCGCCGTACGCCGCTTCTGCGCCAACGAGACCGTAAACATCGCGCTTTCGTCATTTAACTCGGATATCAATAGAAACGGCATTACCGCCAACCTGCGCGCCGCCGTACCCGAAACCATCCACGTAGGTGAAGCCGACCTGTTTAGCGTGCTCTCAAATGCCTTGGAAAACGCTATCACCGCCGCAAGCACCGCACCCCAAGGAAAGCGATTCGTCGACTTTGACCTGCGATTAGAGGACGGCCAGCTGCTGCTGTTAGTTTCCAACACGTTTGACCGCGCGCCGCGCATGGTCGACGGCATGCCCGTAGCCGGGCACACCGGACACGGCTTTGGAACCAAGAGCATTAAGCTTGCCGTCGAACGCATGAACGGCAACTGCCAGTTCCGCATTAACGGCGATCGGTTTGAGCTGCGCGCTGTGATGTAGAAGTGCGGCGCCGATCTCGAGGCGCGCCTTGCCCGCCAGACAATCGCTCGCCGGCGCCAATCCGCTACAGCGGAGCGGCTGCCGGGGTCAGCTGCTTGATGTATGCCCACATGCGCTGCTTGGCGGCCTTGTCGGTGAGTGCCGCCTCAAAGCCGTCGAGCGCGAGCACGCGGCGGCCCTGCACATGGGCGACCAGGCCGGGCTTGAGCATAGCGGTATCGAAGTCGTCGATTGCCACAAGCATGTCGGCATAGGTCTCGCGCATGGTATCGGCTGCGCGATCGTCCAGCAGCAGAACCGCCTCGGGGTCCAAAGCCTCAAGCGCCTCACGGAACAGCTCGCACGGCAGAGTCTCGCCCACCGCGACCGCTCCGTCACCCACGCCGGCGACGCTTGCCAGCACGCAAAAATCCTCGGGCGCGTAGCCGATGGCCCCAAGCGCCTTGCGCAACGCCGCGCCATCCGGGCCGGCGGCAAGCTCGCCACCCGAACGCTCGGCCTCGTCCAAATCGCCTTTGACCAGCACGATCGGCGAGCACGCGTTGCCCGCGATACGCACGCCACGACCCGCAAGCGATGCGAGCTCTTGCTCGGCCGCCTGGGCGATGGCTTCTTTTTTCTGGCTTTGTGACGTGGGCATGCGCTCTCCAATCGTTTGCGTGCCCACCATTATATAAAAGAGCTGCCCGCGAGTGGTTGCTTTGCGGGCGGCTGGGTATAAGCACGGTCGTACTGAGTTTTACGCGGCCGAGCCGCGTCGCATTATGGAGGTCACCATGGCTGACATTAAGCAGATTACCCCCGAGAACTTCGATTCCGTCGTTAACGGCAGCCTTCCCGTGCTGGTTGATTTTTGGGCACCGTGGTGCGGTCCCTGTCGTTCGCTCTCGCCCATCGTTGACGAAGTGGCCGACGAGCTGGCCGGCAAACTTGTCGTCGCCAAATGCAACGTCGACGACAATCAGGACCTGGCCATGAAGTTTGGCGTCATGAGCATCCCCACGCTGGTTGTATTTAAGAACGGCGAGGAAATTGACCGCTCCGTTGGCGCGCTGCCCAAGGCCAGGCTGCAGGCGCTGCTTGAGAAGCACCTGTAATACGCCGGTCATGTGCTGCCGTCCATGAGCGGTTTTGCGCCGCTCACCGGAGAGCCGGGCGCTGCGCCCGCGACCACGGATAGTATGGTAGTCACAAACAGCCCCCAGTGAACGGGTGCGGGTCAGACAGACTCGCACCCGTTTTCTTATGCGGCGATGCGCAAAGCGGGCGTAGTAGAATCTGAACCACTGATTAGACCCGTATAAAAGGAGATTTCCCATGCATGACGTCGGAATGAACATGAGCCAGCTTGCCATGAGCGTCAAGCAGGTCGACGACACGATCGAGCTCGCCCACGAGTGGAGCCATCAGCTGCTGCATGCGACCGAGAACTTTGATATGGAGCGCATTGGCGCCAAACTCGAGGCCGCCATGGCGGCGCTCCACGAGGCGCACGACGCACTCGAGGGCTACGAGGAGGCCATCGAGGCCGACCATAACTCCGTTGGCTCCGTAAAGCTGGTGTAGCGTGACCGAGCACGAGCACACCTGCGATCACGGACACGAGCATTCGCACGGGCCGACTGGCGACGCGGACTGCCGTTGCAGCGGCTCCGCCTCCGAGCTGGTCCGCTTTTCGGTCACCGCGCCCGACGACCTGCTGCGCCGCTTTGACGAGCAGATCGCGCGCCGCGGTGACGTGGCCAACCGTTCCGAGGCCGTACGCGATCTGATTCGCGCCTCGATCGCCAAGGAGCAGATGCGAACGCCCAACGAGCAGGTCATCGGGTCGCTCACCATGATTTACGACCATCACACCGGCGACCTGACGCGCCGTCTGGACGAGGTGCAGCACGACTACACCGACGAGATTGTCTCGACCATGCACGTGCATCTGGACCACCACAACTGCCTGGAGATTCTGGCGCTCAAGGGTCGCGGCAAACGCGTCTACGAGCTGGCAGACCGTCTGCTGGGACTGCGCGGGGTTAAACACGGCGAGCTCACCTGTGCCGCCACCGAGCAGAGCCTGGGGCTGTAACAGCACACATTTCAATGAAGGAGGATCGCATGCGGCACGTGCATATCCATGTAACGGGCATTGTGCAGGGCGTCGGCATGCGACCGTTTGTGTATCGCGAGGCCATGGCGCACGGCATTTGCGGCTGGGTGCTCAACGCGGGCGATGGCGTGCATATCGAGGCACACGCTCAAAGCGAGTCGCTCGACGAATTTATCGCCGCGCTTTCCGAACATGCGCCTGCGGCGTCTCGCGTGGAGCATGTCGAGGTTGTGGACCTAGCACCCGGCGACTGGGACGCCGCTAACGAGCAGGGTTTTCGCATTGTGGCGTCGCGGGATCAGACTGCCCACACGACGCTCATCTCGCCCGACATCGCCACATGCGACGACTGCCTGCGCGAGCTGTTCGACCCCGCCGACCGACGCTTTCACTATCCCTTTATCAACTGCACCAATTGCGGGCCGCGCTTTACCATCATTCGCTCGCTGCCCTATGACCGAGCGGCAACCTCGATGGATCGCTTTCCCATGTGCCCCACCTGCGCCGCAGAGTATGCCGACCCGCTCGATCGGCGGTTTCACGCGCAACCCGACGCCTGCTTTGAATGCGGGCCGCACATTACGTGGCGCGAGGCGGATCGCGACGTTGTACCAGCGGGTGTCGACGCAACACCAGCCGTCGGCTCCACGCGCGAGGCCAGCGATGCCATCATCGAACGCTGTGTCGAGCTGCTGGCAGGCAGCGGGATCGTCGCCATCAAGGGTCTGGGAGGATTCCATCTGGCCTGCGATGCCGCCAACGAACAGGCGGTGTGCGAGTTGCGCCGTCGCAAGCGTCGCAGCAACAAGCCGCTTGCCGTTATGGTGCGCAGCCTTGCCGACGCCGAGCGCCTGTGTCACATTGATGGCGTTGAGCGCGACCTGCTGGCCGGCAGTGTTCGTCCCATTGTGCTGTTGCGTCGCCGCGCAGCCGGCAGCGACACCCACGGCTCCCCCAACGCCCTCGAACTCGCGCCATCCGTCGCGCACGACTTGCCCGAGCTCGGCGTCATGCTCCCCTACACCCCACTTCAACATTTGCTGCTCGCCGCGGCTGCAGCGAACGGTATGCACGCAATCGTCATGACCAGCGGAAACCTGAGCGAAGAGCCCATCGAGACCGACGATGCCCTTGCATGGGAGCACCTTGTTGCCGCCGGCATCGCCGATGCGCTGCTCGGTAACGACCGCGCGATTCTGTCGCGCTACGACGACTCCGTGGTACGCTTGGTCGACGGCGACGTCATGCCCGTGCGTCGCGCACGCGGATATGCGCCGCAACCGCTGTCGTTGCCGGCGCTCGACGGCACCACGCCCTGCGTACTCGCCTGTGGGCCGCAGCAAAAAGCCACGATCGCACTCACGCGCGAGGACGCCGACGGTCATACGACCTGTTTTGTGTCGCAGCATATCGGCGATGTCGAAAACGGCGCGACTTTCGATGCCTGGAGCGCCGCGCGCTCGCGTCTGGAAAACCTCTTTGACCTGGCGCCCGCCGCCTTGGCATGTGACATGCATCCCAGCTATCTGTCGAGCCAATGGGCACGCGAGCAGGCACGGGAGCATAATCTGCCGCTTATCGAAGTCCAGCACCATCATGCGCACATCGCGAGCGTAATGACAGAGGCGATTGTCGCAGGCCGGCTTGCGCCCGATGCACGCGTCCTCGGCATCGCCTTCGACGGCACGGGCGCCGGCACCGATGGCACCATATGGGGCGGCGAGTTTCTTATCTCCCATCTCGCCGATTTTGAACGCGTCGCGCATCTGCGCACTTGGACGCTTCCCGGTGGCGCCGCATCCGTACACGATGCCCGCCGCAATGCCTTTGCCCTGCTCAGCGAGCTCGACCTGCTCGAACACCCGGGCGCCGCGGGACTCTTGGACAGCCTTGACGAGCAGACGCGCAGCATAACGGCAACGATGATCGAGCGCGGCATCAACAGCCCGCGCACCAGCAGCATGGGTCGCCTGTTTGATGCCGCAGCCGCGATTTTGGGCATTTGCGGCCAGGCAACCTACGAGGGCGAACCCGCCATCGAGCTCGAAGCCGCCGCCTGGCGTGCACTGGACAGCGAAATCGCCCGTTTTCCCGACGACAACGCCGGCTATTCCGCATCTGACCCATCGTGGTTGGACGGCTCCTATGTTCTGGACCAGAAAGCACTCTTTGAGGCACTTTTGGAGGGAATTGAAGCCGGAGCGCCCGCCGACAGGCTCGCGCTCGACTTCCATGTCGCCGTCGCGCGCTCCTCGGCACACATCTCCAGCGATATCTGCGTGCGCGAGGGCATCGACACCGTCGCCCTATCGGGCGGCGTGTTCATGAACCGACTTCTGCTTCGGCTCCTCACCCGCGAGCTCAAAAGCGCGGGCCTTGCTGTCTTGGTCCCCCACACCGTACCCGTCAATGACGGCTGCATCGCCTACGGTCAGGCGGCGGTCGCGAGCGCTCGTCTTGCGCGGATTGCATCACAGTAGCTCGCCCTCGTACGCCGCCGTGCCCAGCCGTCTCACAGGCGTAACGCGTTTGCCCGCGAACCCCGCGAGCGCTACCATCAACTGATGGATTATTAAGCGCCCATCCAGCGCAAAGCGTCTAAAAGGGGAACAATATGTGCCTTGCCGTTCCCGGTAAAGTAGTCAAACGCGACGACGACCTCAAGGCCACCGTCGACATGATGGGCATCGAGCGCCCCGTGTCGCTACGACTCGTGCCGACGGCTCAGGTTGGCGACTATATTCTCGTGCACGCCGGCTTTGGCATCCAGATTGTCGACGAGCAGGAGGCGCAGGAGACGCTCGACCTGGTCAACACCATGACCGAGCTGGCCGAAGAAGACCAACTGGCCAGCAACCCGGCCGAGGCATACTAGTGGCGGCCGGACAGCCGGCTCGCTCCGGTATCGACTTTTCGGCATTTCGCGATTCCAAGCTGGCCCGCGAGCTCATCGATCGCATTTGCGAGCTTGTCGGCGACCGCACCATCAACCTTATGGAAGTCTGCGGCACGCACACCGTAAGCATCGGCCGCTATGGCTTTCGCTCCATTATGCCGGCCGGGCTCAAGCTGCTGAGCGGACCGGGCTGCCCCGTCTGCGTTACCGCCAACCGCGACATCGACCACGCAATCGCGCTCGCCAACATAGACGGCGCCATCATCACCACCTTTGGCGACATGATGCGCGTGCCCGGATCGTCCACCTCGCTCGCTGCGCAAAAGGCGGCAGGGCGCGACATCCGCATCGTCTATTCCCCGCTCGACGCGCTCGACATTGCCGAGCAAAACCCCAATCGTCCGGTCATTTTTATGGGCGTGGGCTTTGAGACCACGACGCCCACCATCGCCGCCGCCATCCTGGAGGCCGAGGCGCGCGGGCTTTTGAACTTCTCGGTCTATTGCGCCCACAAGACCACGCCGCCAGCGTTGCGCGCCATCGCCAACGACCCCGAGACCGCCATCGACGGCTTTATCCTGCCGGGCCACGTCGCCACCATCACGGGCTTGGCACCCTTTGGCTTTTTGGTCAACGAATTCGATACCCCGGGCGTGGTCACGGGATTTGAACCGGTCGATATCCTGCAAGGCATCTGCATGCTGGTCCAGATGGTTGTCGAGGGCGGGCCCGCGATTGGCAACGCCTACCGCCGTGGCGTCAACGCAGACGGCAACCCCGTGGCGCGCCAGCTGGTCGAGCAGGTGTTTAAGCCGTGCGACACCACGTGGCGCGGACTGGGGCCGATTGCCAACTCGGGCCTTTCCATCCGCCCCGAGTTCTCGCGCTTTGATGCCCGCACCCGCTTTGACGTGCCCGTCGAGGAGACGGTCGAGCCGCGTGGGTGCCGCTGCGGCGACGTGCTGCGCGGGGCCATTACGCCGAGCGGCTGCCCGCTCTTTGGCCGCACCTGCACGCCCGAGCACCCCGTCGGCCCGTGCATGGTGAGCTCCGAAGGCAGCTGCGCGGCGTACTACCGTTACCGCGACTATTAGATTCCGCCGTTCTAACGAACGGCGGACCGGCCGACGCTGCGCACCATTCAGACGAGCGATTTGCCTTTCAATCGTCGGCTGCGGGCAAAAGCCCAGCAGCCTCCTCTTTCAAGGCAACTCACTTCGTCTGAATGGCGCTCGCTGACTTTTACTTAACATCGATTCTGCCACACTCGGCTATTGCCGATTCCACCCACGATTGGAGTTTTCGATATGTCCCGTACTGCCACCGATAGCACTGTCCTGCTGGGCCACGGCTCCGGCGGCCAGATGATGAAGCGCATTATCGATGAGGTCTTTCTGGATGCCTTTGGGTCGCCCGAGCTGCTTGCGGGCAACGATGCCGGTGTCGCCGCGCTGCCCGCAAGCGGGCGAATCGCCATGTCAACCGACAGCTTTGTGGTGACGCCGCAGTTCTTCCCCGGCGGCAATATCGGCCGCCTCGCCGTATGCGGAACCGTCAACGACGTCGCGACCTCGGGCGCCAACGTGCGCTACCTATCGTGCGGCTTTATCCTCGAAGAGGGCTATCCCATGGACAAGCTGCGCCAGATTGTACAGACCATGGCCGAAACGGCACATGAGGCAGGTGTGAAGATTATCACCGGCGACACCAAGGTGGTCGAGCGCGGCGGTGCCGACGGCGTCTACATCAATACCGCCGGCGTGGGCGAGGTGCCCGCGGGCGTGGCGCTCAGCGGTGCAAACTGCCAGCCCGGCGATGTCACCTTGGTCTCGGGTACGCTGGGCGACCACGGCATCGCCATCATGAGCCAGCGCGAGGGCTTGGCGTTTTCGAGCAACATTGAAAGCGACGCTGCGCCGCTCAATCATCTGATTGCCGACGTGCTCGCCGCCGCCCCCGACACCCGCTGCTTCCGCGACCCCACGCGCGGTGGCCTGGCATCCACGCTCAACGAGTTTGCCCAGGCCAGCGGCGTTGCCATGGAGATCGACGAGGACGCCGTGCCCGTGCGCCCCGACGTGCAGGCGGCATGTGAGATGCTCGGCTACGACGTTCTGCAGGTAGCAAACGAAGGCAAGATGGTCGCCGTGGTGCCGGCCGAGCAGGCCGATGCCGCGCTGGCGGCTATGCGCGCCGCGCGCTACGGCGAGAATGCCGCCATCATCGGTCGCGTGCTGCCGCTTGCCGAGGGCGCTCGACCCGCCGTGCGCGTACGCACCGGCTGGGGATCGACCCGCATCCTCGACATGCTCGTGGGAGAGCAGCTGCCGAGAATTTGCTAGGGCGGAATCGCGCGGTCGGCGCGATGTGGCTTGATATCCCTGGAGATGTTCAGATTCCAAGCGCGCCCAACGCGGAAGCCCAGTATTATGAGGTGCGTTTTGAAACCCAATGACGGGAGCTTTCATGGCAGCAGCTTTTTCCCATGTGATCTTTGACCTGGACGGCACCATCCTCAACACGATCGAGGACCTGGCGGCCGCCGGCAACCACACCTGCGAGATGCACGGCTGGCCCACGTTTGCCGTGGACGAGTACCGCTACAAGGTGGGAAACGGCATGCTCAAGCTGGTCGAGCGCTTTATGCCCGCCGAGTACGCGGGCGACGGCCGCATGTTTGAGCAGACGCTTGCTGAGTTTAGAGCTTATTACGGCGAGCACAAGGAGGACCACACCTCACCCTACGCCGGCACGATTGAGATGCTCGACCGTCTGCGCGCAGCGGGCGTTCAGCTTGCCGTGCTCACCAACAAGGATCATATTTCGGCAGCCCCGCTTATCGAGAAATACTTTGGCTCTGAGCGCTTTGCGCTGGTGCAGGGCCGTGTCGATGCGTTTCCGCCCAAGCCCGAAGCACCCGTCACGCTGCATGTGATGGAGGAGCTGGGCGCCGATCCGGCAACCACGCTCTATGTGGGCGATTCCAATGTCGATATCCTGACCGGCCACAACGCCGGCCTTAAGAGCGCGGGCGTCAGCTGGGGCTTCCGCGGCCGCGCAGAGCTGGAGGCCGCCGGCGCCGACTACGTGGTGGACACCCAGGCAGAGCTCGCGGCGCTGGTGCTGGGCGAGTAGCGGAGCCGCCGCTTAACGTAGCTGCGACAATTCTTCCGCACGGAAAGCGCATCCCGTTTTGGAGCTCCGGAATGGGATGCGCTTTCCGCTTGAGCCCCATCGGGGAAACCGCATCCCGTTTCAGAGCAATATTCCGGGTCGCGCTTTCCGCAACCCACCCCATCCGGAAACCGCGACCCATTATTCGCCCAAATACCGGCTCGCATTTTCCCGAGCATTCGATGCAACGCTGGTGCAAGGAGTGTCCCCAACTGCCGGCAGAAAAGGAACGTCCCCAAGTGCCGCCCCAATGACTACCATGGCAATGCCGCAGGTAGAGGACGGACAGCGAGCGACGTCCAGGACGAACAAGTTGGCATGAAAAAGGCGAGGCATAGACCTTCTGGTCATGTCTCGCCTTTTGAATGACAAATTGTCGTCCTGGGCGGCGCGCAGCGTCGAGCAGTTGCGGCGTTTGGTAAAACGCCGCAACTCCCTAGCTCATCATGGCATTCATCATCTCGTTGGTTGCGGAATCGTCAGCAGACCACTCGCCGTCGTCATTGCAGGAGTACTTGAAGGTGACCTTGGTGTCCTTGGTCTTAGCAGCCTTGGTCACATCGACCATAACCTGACCGGCCATCTTGTACAGCTCGTCATCGGAAGGCATCGAATCGAGCGCGGCGACCTTCTCCTGATACTGGGTGGCAAAATCCTCAACGATCTGGTTCATGGACTTGCAGGTAATGGTGACCTCGGCAGTTGCGGTACCCTTGTCCTCGTCGACCGTCACGTCGCCGATCTTGTAGTCAAAGCCCTCGAGATAGCTCTTAGCGTACTCCTTGGGATCGATGCCCAGCTGCTCGAACTCGTCGCCCGAGGCCTCTTCCAGGCCGGCGAGGAAGTCGTCGCCACCGTTCTTGACCTCGTCAAACTGCGTCGTAAGATCCTCGGTGATAAGCTCCTCAACCGAAGGACCTCCGCAGCCGGAAAGCACAACCACGCACGCGACCAGAACAGCCATCAGGGGCGCAAGCAGCAGCTTCTTCTTCATGACATTCCTCCCAACAAGCGGCACCGCGCTTCCTGACGCGGTGCACGTCGTAACAATAAGGCCATACTAGCCGCTAACGAACACCCCCGGCAAAGCAAAGGCGCAGGCGGCTCGATTTATCGTCCGAACGGTTTACCGGTCCGCCCAACGCGCAATAAAACGTTCCGCCGCATTGTAATAAAAAAGGTGGCCGGATAACCCGACCACCCTTGCACATCCTTTGGATGTCGCAGTCTACTTGCGGACGACCTTAACGATGGCGTCACCAGCAGCGACGGCAGACTCGGCCTCGACGGTAAGCTCGACGTCGGCGAACTCAGCGGTGTTGGACACAGCCACGACGACGCAGTCCTTGTAACCGGCAGCAGCGATCTTGGTGCGGTCGATCTTGAGGATGGGCTGGCCGGCCTTCACGACGTCGTCAGCCTTGACGAAGCCCTCGAAGCCGTCGCCGTTCATGTTGACGGTATCGACGCCAACATGCACCAGAACCTCGATGCCGCTATCGGACTGCAGGCCCACGGCGTGACCCATGGTGACGGTCACCTTGCCGTCGCAGGGAGCGTAGACCAGATCGTCCTCGGGCCACACGGCGCAGCCCTTGCCCAGGACCTCGCCGCCAAAGACGGGATCGGGCACGTCGGCCATCTTGATGACCTTGCCCTTGACGGGCGAGCACAGCACGTCGGCGCCGGCAGAAGCAGAGATGGAGGCAGGAGCAGCGGCGGCCGCGGGCTCAGCCTTCTTCTTAAACATGTCAAACAGACCCATACGTTTTCTCCTCTTGATTAAGCGCAACGTTATGCGCATGCCTATGGTGATTATAGTGCCAAATGGTTCAAATACTAAGGTGGGGACTCGAATCGCGAGCCCTTTCAAGCCCTTCCCAAAACCTTTTCCCCAGTGGCGCTCATATTGTCGATTAATCCTCGATAAGCCCCAGACGAGCAAAGGCGTTCCAGATGCCGTCGTCATTGACGTCGGTGGTCACGTAGTCGGCGGCCGGTCCGGCGTTCGGCAGAACGCCGGACCGGCCGCCGGAACTCAATTACTCCAGGCCCTCGGTGCCGTTGGACTTGATGATCTTCTGGTATGCAAAGAAGCTGTCCTTGCGGCGGCGCTCGTAGGTACCGGTGCCGTCGTCGTACTTATCGACGTGGATGAAGCCGTAGCGCTTGCGCATCTCGCCGGTGCCGGCGGACACCAGGTCGATGGGGCCCCACCAGGTGTAGGCGATCAGGTCGACGCCGTCGGCGATTGCCTCGCCCATGGCTTTGATGTGGCTGCGCAGGTAGGCGATGCGGTACGGGTCATGGATGGAGCCGTCCTCCTCGACCTCGTCGTAAGCGCCCATGCCGTTCTCGACCACCATCAGCGGAATCTCGTAGCGAGCATAAATCTCGTTGAGGGCGATGCGCAGGCCCAGCGGGTCGATCTGCCAGCCCCAGTCGGTGGACTCCAGATAGGGATTCTTTCCGCCAAAGGTCATGTTGCCCTCGGTCATCTCGTGGTCCTTGTGGGTGCCCACGGTGCCGGACATGTAATAGCTAAAGGAATAGAAGTCGACCTTGCCGTCGGCGATATCCTGCAGGTCGCCGTCCTCCATCACAAGCTCAACATCGTTCTCGGCCCAGAAGCGCTTGGCATAGAACGGGTACTTTCCGCGCACCTGCACGTCGGAGCAGTACCAGTTCATGGCGTTCATCTCCTGCTGCGTGGCGAACACGTCGGCCGGATCGCACGTGGCGGCATAGGAAAGGATAAAGCAGTCCATGTTGCCCATCTTGAACTGCGGGTAATGCTCGTGGGCATAGCGCACGACGCGACCGCTGGCGACAAACTGGTGATGCAGCGCCTGCATACGGGCCTGCGGCGTGGTGTGAACCGCCGAAGCCGGGCCCTCAAAGCCCTGAATCATGCTGGTCTCGAAGAGGTTGCCCATGTCCTGAGTACCGCAGTTGATCTCGTTGAAGGTGAGCCAGAACTTGACCTTGTCCTGGTAACGGTCGAAGACGGTTTGGCAGTACTTCTCAAAGAAGCCGATGAGCTCGCGGCTCGCCCAGCCGTTGTACTTCTCGACCAGGTGATAGGGCATCTCGTAGTGTGAGAGGGTCACGAGCGGCTCGATGTTGTGGGCGCGCAGGCAGTCGAAGACGCGGTCGTAGAAGGCGAGGCCGGCCTCGTTGGGCTCAGCATCGTCGCCGTTGGGGAAGATACGGCTCCAGGAGATGGACATGCGGAACATGTTGAAGCCCATCTCGGCGAACAGCGCGATGTCCTCCTCATAGTGATGGTAGAAATCGATGCCGTCATGGTTGGGGTAGAAACGGTCGGGGTCGATATCGATCGTGATCTGACGCGGCTCCTTGTAGCTGCCACCCAAGAAATGGTCGTCGACGGAAGGACCGCGGCCGTCCACGTTCCAAGCGCCCTCAAACTGGTTGGCGGCGGTGGCGCCACCCCAATAGAAGCCCTCGGGGAACTTGATGTTTGCCATGAGCATCTCCTTTGCATCGCGGGTCGATAAGCTGAGTATCGCCCACGCGCGCGGCAGGCAGGGGCAGGGGTGCCAAACCCGACACTTCTTTTCGTTCTCAAGTCCTGCCGCCGCCCCGTCCCTGATACTTCCTGATACCGACCGAAACGTGCCAAAATAAACCTGTCCCTTTTTGGCAGGTTTGGCGAGTGTGGGAGTTCGTATGGATATCAAACGCAAGATTTCCGAGGCACAGGGCCTTACCCCTACCGAGCAACAGCTCGGCATTGCAGCCCTTGCCATCGGCGAGGACATCCGCGGACTTTCTATTAAGGAATTTGCCGCGCGCACCAATGTTTCTGTTGCGAGCGTGCACCGTTTTTGCAAAAAGCTCGGCCTCGAGGGCTTTAAGGATCTCAAAGTCGAGCTCATCCGCCTGGCAACCGAATCGGGCAATCGGCGCGACGTGGACATCAACTTTCCCTTCGACGCCACGTCCACCCCTGCGCAGGTTATGGAGCGCATGGAGGGGCTCTACCAGACCACGCTGGCCGAAACGCAGGAGCTGCTCGACCCCACGCAGCTTGACCACGCCGCCAAGCTCATCGCGAACGCCCGACAGGTCGACATCTACACGGGCTCGCACAACCTCTATCCAGCGGGAATGTTCCGCGACCGCCTGCTCTCCGCCGGTAAAAGCGCGACGTGCCACGACGGTGTCGAGGCCCAGGTGCGAACGGCACTCGCCTCGGGTCCCGACCATGCGGCAATCGTCATCTCCTACAGCGGCCTTGCCCCCAACCTCAAGGACATCTTGCCGATCCTCAGCAGTCGACATGTCCCGGTCATCGTCATCGGCACGCCTTATTGCGCGCGCATTCACCCTGGCTTTGCCGCCTACCTTACGGTGAGTGACCACGAGAGCATGACGCATCGCATCACGCAGTTCGCAAGCCATATCGCCGTGCAATACGTGCTCGATTCGCTTTACAGTAGCTACTTCGCCAAAGACTACGCCCACTGCTCCGAATTCCTGGAGCGCTCGTTCCCCTACACCCGCCTGCCCGGGCTCAAGTAGTGACGAGCGTGGTTCTCGGACGTCTATCTAACGAGAGCAAGTAGTCATTGGGGACGTTCTTAAACGACTAGTCAAACAAGAACGTCCCCAATGATTAGTCGTTTAAGAACGTCCCCAACGACTACCCATCCGGAGTAAGACAACGCCGCAGGTAGAGGACGGACAGCGAGCGCCGCCCAGGGCGAACAAGTTGGCATGAAAAAGGCGAGGCATTGACCCTCTGGTCATGCCTCGCCTTTTGAATGACAAATTGTCGCCCTGGGCGGCGCGCAGCGTCGGCCGGTTACGGCGTTTGGCAAAACGCCGTAACTAACGAGCTCCGTACTGCTCGTAGTAAGCGTCGATGGCGGCCTTGAGCTCGTCGTCGATGACGACCTTACCGTCAATCTCGTGGTTGTAGAGGGTCTCGACGACCTCGGCCATGGAGACGATGCTCGCGACGGGGAAACCGTACTTGGCCTCGATCTCCTTCTGCGCGGTGGTCACGCCACCCTTGCCGACCTCCATGCGGTTGAGGGACACGATGAGGCCCTTGATCTCGACGTCGGCAGCAGCCTTGACCTTGGGATAGGTCTCGTCGATGGACTTGCCGCTGGTGGTGACATCCTCGACCATGACCACGCGGTCGCCGTCCTGGGGCTCGTAGCCCAACAGGTTGCCCTTATCGGCACCGTGGTCCTTGGCCTCCTTACGGTCGCAGCAGTACTTGACCTCCTTGCCGTACAGCTCGTGGTAGGCAATTGCGGTCACGACGGCCAGGGGAATGCCCTTGTAGGCCGGCCCAAACAGCACGTCAAAGTCGTCGCCAAAGTTATCGTGGATAGCCTGGGCGTAATACTCGCCCAGCTTCTTGAGCTGATAGCCCGTCACGTAAGCGCCGGCGTTCATAAAGAACGGGGACTGACGGCCGCTCTTGAGCGTAAAGCTGCCGAACTTAAGGACGTCGGACTCGACCATAAACTTGATGAACTCTTGCTTGTAAGCCTCCATGCGGGCTCCTCTCGTAATCGCGTACGTGCTCTCCAGTTTAGCGCAGGCAGGGCGTCGATGCGGGCGCGCTTTGAGGCCACGGCATTCTGTAAGAGCTTTGTCGGAGACGATGGTTTTCTGAACAATGGGGGTTGACATGTCAAAACCCCTCATCAAGAATACGGGCGGATTGAAACGGGTACGAGATACCCAAAGCGCGCTGCGCCCGGCCTTAAGGAGGTGTGCCATGGAAGGCAGTCCTAGTCGAAAAACCTGCATGTCGCCCTCGGCACGCCGTGAGGATTCCGTATTCGCATAAGCACCACGAACCGATCGTCAAAACCACCACAAAGGTGCCTGTCCCCTTTGTGGTGGTTCGCGAGCTTGACGTGAGCGACATCTAGGTTTTTTGAAGCAAATACGACACGTACGCTAACTCCCTTCAACAAGGAGGACCCTATGCTGATGCTCAAAACCGCCACGGTACTCGAAGCTATCTCCAAGCGCCGCCGCACGGCGCGCCCTGCCGCTCACACCGGCCTGTCCAAGAACACCATATTCGCCGCCACCCATAGCGCCGAGGACGCCCTCGTACTGCTTGACGCCACGGCAAACGGCCTCACCGCCGAGCAGGCAACCGAGCGCCTGGACGCCTCCGGCCCCAACACCATCGAGGCACCGACCAAGACGCTCGCCCGCCGCATCGCCGACGCGTTCATCGATCCCTTCGCCGGCATCCTCGCCGCGCTCGCGCTGGTCTCGCTCTACATCGACGTGCTCGCCGTGCCCGAGCCGCAGCGCGACCCCTCCACGGTCATCGTCATCGGCATCATGCTGCTGGTATCGGGCGGCATGAAGTTTATCCAGGAAGCCCGCAGCGGCAATGCGGCAGAGGCCCTCAAGGACCTGGTCTCCAACACTTGCACCGCCCTGCGCGACGGCGAGCGCGTCGAGATCCCCTTCGACGAGCTCGTCCCCGGCGATGTGATCCGTCTCTCTGCCGGCGATATGGTGCCGGCCGATGCCCGCATCATCACCGCGCGCGATCTGTTTGTGATCGAGTCCGCGCTCACCGGCGAGAGCGAGGCCGTCGAGAAGACAGCTGCCATCACCGTCGTCGAGGGTGCCGACGGCTCCGCGCTGCCGCTCTCCGCCTGCAAGAACATCGTCTTTACCGGCACCTCCGTGCAAAACGGCACCGCCATGGCGCTTGTCGTTGCCACCGGCTCGGACACCTACCTGGGCAGCATCGCCAAGATGCTCAACGGGCGCGGCGAGAAGAGCGCGTTTGACCGCGGTGTCTCGAGCGTCTCCATGCTACTCGTACGCCTCATGCTCGTTATGGCGCCGGCCGTCTTTGCCATCAACGCCGCCACCAAGGGCAACGTCATCGACGCGCTGCTGTTCGCCACGAGCGTGGCCGTGGGCATCACGCCGCAGATGCTCCCCGTCATCGTGACCACGAGCCTGTCGCAGGGCGCCAAGGACCTCGCCCGCCGCCAGGTTATCGTCAAGGAGCTGCCGGCAATCCAAAACCTCGGCGCGATGGACGTCCTGTGCTGCGACAAGACCGGCACCCTCACCGAAGACCGCATCGTGCTCGAGCGCTACCTCAACACCGACGGCAACGAGGACGCACGCGTGCTGCGTCATGCGTTTTTGAACAGCTTCTTCCAGACCGGCCTCAAGAACCTTATCGACCTGGCCGTAATCGACCGTGCCGACGTGACGCCCTCGACCGTCGCACCCGATTCCATGCTGGGCCAGAGCCTGCGCGACCGCTATACCAAGGTCGACGAGGTGCCCTTCGATTTCTCGCGCCGTCGCCTGAGCGTAGTTGTAGCCGACGCCCAGGGCAAAACCCAGATGGTTACCAAGGGAGCAGCCGAGGAAATGCTCGAGATCTGCTCCTTTGTCGAGGTCAACGGTATCGCCCGGCCACTCGCCGAAGACAAGCTCGCCCAGATTCGCAAGCAGGTCGCCGGGCTTAACGCCGAGGGCCTACGCGTAATTGCCGTGGCACAGAAGACCGATCCGCGCTGCGTGGGCGAGTTTGGCATCGCCGACGAATGCGACATGGTGCTGATGGGCTTTTTGGCCTTCCTCGATCCACCTAAAGCAAGTGCCGCGGGCGCCGTCACCACCCTCGAAGCCAAGGGCGTGGCGGTAAAGGTCCTGACCGGCGACAACGATCGCGTCGCCGCCACCGTCTGCGAGCAGATCGGCATCGACGCGAGCAACGTCTTGCTCGGCTCCGAGATCGATGCACTCGATGACGCCGAGCTTGCCGAGCGCGCCGAGAAAACCCATCTGTTCGCCAAGCTCTCGCCGCTGCAGAAGGCACGCCTGGTGCGCGTCATGCGCGAGCTGCTCGGCCACACCGTGGGCTTTATGGGCGACGGCATCAACGACGCCGCCGCCATGCGCGCGAGCGACTGCGGCATCTCGGTCGACTCCGCCGTCGACATTGCCAAGGAATCTGCCGATATCATCTTGCTTCAGAAGGACCTGGGCGTGCTCGAGCGCGGCATCATCGAAGGCCGCCGCACCTACGGCAACCTGCTCAAGTACCTCAAGACCACGGTGAGCTCCAACTTTGGCAACGTGCTGTCCGTGACCGTCGCGAGTCTGTTCTTGCCGTTTTTGCCCATGAGCGCCCTGCAGCTGGTGCTGCTGTCGCTGGTCTACGAGATCGTGTGCATCGCGCTGCCGTGGGACACCGTCGACGACGCCTGGACTGCCCGTCCGCGCGCCTGGGACGCCGCGTCCATCAAGGGCTTTATGCTCGAGCTGGGCCCCGTGAGCTCACTGTTTGACATCGTGACCTTCGCCGCGCTCTTCTTTGTGGTGTGCCCCGCCGCCGTGGGCGCGAGCTGGTCCGAGCTTGCCGCCGCGGGCAATGTCACGGGTATGGCGACCTTCGCTGCACTCTTCCAGAGCGGCTGGTTTGTCGAGTCCATGTGGTCGCAGACACTCGTGGTCCACATGCTGCGCTCCCCGCATCTGCCGAGCCCGCGCGACCACGCCGCGCCCGCACTGTGCGTTCTCACCGTGCTGGGTCTGGCGCTCGTCACCTGGCTGCCGGCAAGCCCCATCGCCGATGCGCTCGGCCTCATGACACTGCCCGCGGGCTTTTTCGCGCTGCTCATCGGCATCGTCACCGCCTACATCGCGCTCACTCAGCTGGCAAAGCGCCGCTACATTGCACGCCACGGCGAGCTACTGTAGCGAGCAGGTGGAAAACACCCTGCCAGCTGCCGTTGCCACTACCACAGCTGCCAACGCCCCTGCCGCTGCCGCAGTCTGTCCCCTCAGCAGTTGCGGTGGAATAGTTCCTGTTTAAAGCCCCATGACTTTAATTTAGGGACTATTCCACCGCAACCTATTGGGGGATTAGCTAGTCATTTGGTGTCCAGGACCAGAAGAAGTTGATTAGGGACACACGCGAGGCGGCACCGGTCTTTTTGTTGATCGAGGAAATGTGACAGTTGAGCGTTGAGCGCGGAATCGGAACATACGGGTGCAAAATCCCCACCAAGATCGTCGGTAGCAAGTGCCAATCCATCCCACATCACGACCACTCATTTAAGTGCGTCCCCAATGAGTGCGACGGAATGGCCCCCTTGGCAGCTTAAAGCCGTCATGCAGGAACCATTCCGTCGCAACCTCATGAAAGGGACTGGGTTGTAAATGTTGGAGTAGAGCCGTTAGCGCCCGGGGGACAGGATCACCAGCGCGTCGTGCTCAAAGGGATGCTGAGCCACGCGCACGGTGCCGTCGCCGTTGTCGCGGACGGGCAGCTTGGCGATGCGCTTGTCCTCCATGTCGAGGACCGTCGCCGTCCAGTCGCGCGCACCGTCGAGCTTAAACTTGAGCGCCGTGGTACGCGGCAGGTACGTGACGACGCGATCGCCAACGCGCGCCACACGAATGGCCTCGCGCGCGTCATCGAGCAGCTCCTGCGCCGGAACCACGGCAAGTGCGTCATCGCCAGCCGTAGCGCCCAGGCCGGCAAGCACATGCTCGATCGCGCCAAAGTCCCAAACGCCCGCAAACTGCAGGCACTCCTGCCAGCGGAACGGCATATCGAAGCCCTCGCCCAGCACCGAGCCCTGACTCTTGCTGGTCTGCCAGTTCCAAACACCGTGCGCGCCATAGGTCACGCCGGCGCTCGCACCGGCAAGGATCGACGACCACACACTCGCGCGGCAGTCCTGTGCGGTGAAGCGCCAGTACACGTTGCGCGACGCACCCATCTGCTCGTAACAGGGCTCGGAGTTGACCATCGGCTTTTTGGGATAGTTGGCGATAAAGTCCTGCGGCAGGCGCCAGGCCTCGGGCTGGCCCTCGTAGTTGTGACCGGGCTGGAACATGTAAAAGTCCAGGCGCTCCAGGTACTGTGACGGAATGGTGCGGTTGCCGCGGTTGATATGCATGGTGCGCAACGCCTCGGGCGCGCGTTTGATGACCTCGTCTAGGGCGTCCTCGTAATAGGCGATCGCCTCGTCGCTGGTAAAGTCGGTATCGCCCGTCACCACGTAGGCGGGGTCGAACTCGCCCAGGTTCTCGACGACGCGGGCAACGTGGGCACGGACCTCCTCGCGCGGCATAACCTCGGCACCGCAATGCTCGGCAATCTTGGCGCCCCAGGTACCGGGCACGTAGTTGCACCACATAAGTACGAGCGCCGGACGAATGCCATGCTCGACGGCAGCGCGACACATGGCAGCAGCGCGGTCCCAGTACGCCTGGTTGGGACGGGACCAATCAAAATGCACGCCGTCCTCGCTGGCATAGGGCCAAATGCCCAGATCGGGGCAGCAGCGATCCCACTGCGGCAGCGTGTTGATCTGCAGCACGTTCATGCCCTGCTCGGCGCGACGGGTCAGATAGTAGTCCCAATCGGCCTCGGTAATGCTCGTAAACGCGCTCCAGCACGTATCGGCAAACCAAAAGAACGGTTTGCCCTCGCACAAAAAGCCGTCCTGACGACCGTTAACGGTCAGCTTTCCCAAACTCATCTGCATGTCCTTTCGTTTGATAAAGGAGTTGCGAACCGGCAGATTCTTTCGCGGTAACCCCGCGCGAAAGCCTCCGTCGTTTAGCAAGCCCTTGCGAGCGGGCATCTCCCGTCCCAATCAGTCTACCTTGCAGGAAAGGCCCCGCTGGGCTTGCGCCTGACGGGGCCCTGTCGTGTAGGTAAGGTCGTATGTGACCGAATGGTTTGGCCTTAGGCCTCCATCTCGGCGAGCTCCTCCTTGGAGAAGCCAGTGGCAAAGACGACGGCAGCCGCGATGACAAAGGAGATTGCCATACCGACGATAGCCCAGACGGTGTTCATCTGGCCACCCTGCAGGTAGTTGGTGAAGACCAGGAAGTTGGAGGCACCGCCGGCCAAGTAGTAGGTAACACCCATGAGGCCGGAGAACACAGCGCCGATGGCACCGCCGATGAACATACCGAGCATGGTGCGACGGAAGCGCATGAGGATACCGAAGAGCGCGGGTTCGGTGACGCCGCCGGCGATGGCGGAGATGACGTAACCCAGAGCAAGACCCTTCTCGTCGGGGTTCTTCATCTTGAGGAAGGCACCGAAGGCGCAGCCCCAGACGGCGGCCATAGCGCAGTTGGTGGAAACGAAGACGAAGGGATCGTAGCCGGCGGCGATGATCTGAACCTGAGCGAGCAGGATGACGGGCATGTGCATGCCGCAGACCACGAAGAGCTGCCAGAAGGCGCCGAGGATGGCCATAACGATCAGGATACCGATGCCACCAAGGTCGGCAAGACCAAAGAGGGCATTGGCGATGACGTTGCCGAGCTCGTTGCCGATGGGAGCGAGGACGATGAAGGCGATGGGGATCGTGACAATCATGGTGCAGAACGGCGTGAAGACCGTGGACAGCACGTCGGGCATGACCTTCTTAAAGAACTTCTCGATGAAGTAGAGGACCGGCACCGAAAGGATGATCGGCAGGACGGACTGCTGGTAGTTGGCAGCAGCGATCTGGATGCCGTAGACGGAAATGATTCCGCCACCCTCCTGGGTCGCGACACTCACGACAGACGGGGCCATGAGGGCGCCGCCAAGGAGCATGCCGAGCACCGGGGTGGCGCCGAGTTTCTTAGCGGCGGCATAGCCCAGGTAGATGGGGATAAAGGTAAACGTGGCCTCGTACAGGGTGGTGTAGAGGAACGTGTAGGTCGGATCGGCATCGGAGATAACGCCGAGCATGGTGGGACCAAGAACCGCAGCGATGGTGCGGAACAGACCGCCGGCCATGAGCAGCGGAATCAGCTGGGTCATGGAGCCCGACAGATAGTCGAGGATGATGTTGGGCAGGTTCTTGAGCTCGAACTTCTCCTTGGGAGCGTCGAGGTTCTCGTCGACCGCGGCACCCTGCTTGACGCCGGACATGGCGACGAACTCGGCGAGCACCTTGGGCACGTTCTGGCCGATGATGACCTGGAGCTGGCTGCCGGCGAACTGGCAGCCCAGAACACCCTTGACCTTCTTGATCTTCTCCACGTCGGCCTTGTTGTTGTCCTTGAGCGTCAGACGCAGGCGCGTCATGCAGTTGGTGGCGACGGTGACATTTTCCGCACCGCCCACGAGCTCGAGGACATCGGTGGCAATCTGCTTGTTATCTACTGCCATGGGACCCCTCCCCATATCATCGTGTGCCTAATCGCTTGGGCGCAGGCACGCCTTTGGCCCGGTGACTATAACCCCTTACGGTTACCGAACCCTTGGATACGCTGTCGTAAACAATCTGTTTACTGAACGTTTACAGCGCTTAGTTTACACGCAGCGTTGAATTTGTGGCAGTTTTGCCGTTTGCAGTCCGGTGAACGGTAGGAAATCGGGGGTGAACGTAATTGAATGCCAAGGCATTACATATAGTGCTGTTTATTTATAAATGGCCGTCTACGTGGGATTTTATATAATCTGTCACCCAAATTCCTTGTTGACTCATCAACAAAAGCCCTGCTAGATAGTAGTAAACGAGTGTTTAGTAGTTCATTGAGTGTTTGATTTGACCGTTTACCGAGTTCATCTGCTTATTCTCTAATTCTGCTTTACACTAAACATGTTTAGATTGTATTGCCGCGATTGTTTAGCACGCGCGGCACAAGGGAGGCAGCTCATGGAACTCAAATCGTGCACCTACGCAACCGTCACCACCTTGGGCGACTTTGGCCCCTGGATCAGCAAGGTCGTTCTCGACCTACCCTGCACCGTGCGCGCCAACGATCTCGATTCGAACACTTTCCATATATATGTAGAGCGTCACGAGCGCACGGGCGAGGTCCTGATGCGCAAGGAGCACGGCGCCGACCATGCCACGCCCTCCGTGGGTTACATCGACATTCTCGCCGCGTATCCGTGTGACGAGAACGGCCGCAAGCTCGCCGTGGGCACCCATGTGGCACTCGAGGTCGCCGAGCAGCGCCTGACCAAAAAGATCGAAGGCAGCGTCATGGGCTCGCGCATGCTCGATGACCAGCTGCGCGTCACACAGCTCGTGGCCCTTCCCGGCAACGACGGCGACGACCCCACCTGCGGCCTGGTCTTCGATACCTGTCGCGGCGACATCTGCCCCGCGCTCAAGGGCTGGAGCAATGCCGTGCAAAAGACCGCCATTGATGGCATCGCGCTCGAGTACGGCTTCTTTGAGCCCAACTTTAAGGCAGAGGACTCGGCCTGCTTCAATCCCTTCGCGCCCGAGGCCACGGTCGTGCCCCAAAAGGCCCCGCTCGTGGTGTACCTGCACGGTGCCGGTGAAGGCAAGGGTGCCACGCAGGGCGAAGGCGCCACGCGCGCCTATGTCGGCAACCGCGTGACAGCCATTAGCCAGGCGCAAATCCAGCACTACTTTGGCGGCTTTGCCTGGGTGCTCGTGCCGCAGTCTCCCACGTTTTGGATGGACAACGGCGTCGAGCAGCTCGGTCGCTCCAACCAGAGCATCTACTCCCCCGTACTCAAGGCGCTCATTGACGAGTTTGTCGCCGAGCATGCCGAGCGTATCGACACCGACCGCATCGTGGTCGCCGGCCTTTCCAACGGCGGCTTTATGACCCTGCGCCTGTGCGCCGACTACCCCGATTTCTTCGCCGCCGGCCTTCCCTGCTGTGCCCCGTGGTACAACGCCACGGACGAGGACGTAGCCGCGCTCGCCAAGACGCCGCTGTGGTTTACGCACTCCAAGGGCGATGAGCTCGTGTCGCCGCAGCAGACCGTGCTGCCGCTCACGGCACGCCTGCGTGACGCCGGAGCCAACGTGCACCTCACCTACTTTAGCCATGTCGAGGACCTGACCGGACGCTACCGCGAGGCCGATGGCTCGCCCAAGAAGACGTTCAACCACGGCGTGTGGATCCACCAATTCAACGACCTGTGTTATCAAGACTTCGACGGGGGCAACGTACTCATCGACGGCGAGCCGGTGGGCTGCTGGGAGTGGTCGGCCAGAGTTTCGAGGTAGCCATCCCATCGGGGGCCCTGACCTTTAGTTTTGTAAACGTCCTCGCGCATGGGTCCCGCTTATCCTGCTCCTTCGGAGCATCGGATAAGTGGGACCCGCGCTGCGGAATGTTTACAAAACTAAAGGTCAGGGCCCCTAAGTTAACGTTGTTCGAAACGCTGGACGAGCGCTTCCGGCAGCACGCCGGGTCGGCGGCGATGGGGGCGTGGGTCCCGTCTTGCCTTGCGCGTAACTGGCTGAATTGATTTTGATTGGAGCTGTTCCTATGTCCCAAGAGTTAACTCGGGTGATTGTTACTACTGATATGGAAGTCGACGATATGAACTCACTCGTTCATTTGGCTCTGTATCTTAATGTGCTTGATGTTCAGGCTGTGGTGTATACGGCTTCGCAGTATCACTTTCTTGGCGATGGCGTCCATACGCTCGGCGAGGTGAATTCGCATTGGCGGACTAAGGGGCGTCGCTCTTACGAGTGGGCTGTTGTGCCTCATGAGCCCGATCCGCTGGCCGGGGAGCTTCGTGAGTATCGACCGTTTCCCGAGCATTGGATTGAGAGTCTCTGGAGTAATGAATATGTCCAGGCTTGGCCGCAGCTGCAGGCGAATGCGGACGCTGCCGGTGAGCCGCCGTATCCCACGCCTGCCCAGATGATCGAGCGCACCTTTGTGGGAAATGTTGCCTTTGAGGGTGATGTGACTGAGGAAACTGAGGGGTCTCGCGTAATTGCGCAGGCGATTTTGGATGATGATCCGCGTACATTATGGCTGCTCAGCTGGGGTGGCATGAACACCATTGTTCGCGCCCTCATGAGCATTGCCGAGCGTTATCGCGCCACGCCCGAATGGCCCGCCGTGCAGCAGCGGGTCTATCGGAAGGTGCGCGTGATGGGCGTTGCCGATGGCATAGGGCAGGACAACTCATGGCTCGACCATGGACGCGAGCTCTTTCCCGAGCTCGTCTTTTGGCGTGTGCCCTATATGTATGGCGGCTATGTCGACGCCAAGATGGCGCAGCCCGATTCGCTGCCGCTGTTTCAGGCTCCTTGGCCCGAGCAGAATCTCACGCAGGGCAACGGCTCCCTCATGGCGCGCTATATGCTCTATGGCGATGGCAAGGTCTACGAAAACGAGCCCGAGCGCTTTCAGTTTGGCAAGCATGCCCGTCTGGATTGGGGTCTAGAAGGCATGCCCGCGATGCAGTTTGAGCGCGGCGACTTTATGGCCGAAGGCGACAGCATGACCTACATTCCACTACTGCCGTTTGGCCTGCGCGGTATCGATGACCGCAGCTTCGACACGCTGCTCGGCCGCATGTTCCTCGACGGTCACCCCGACTCGGACGCACCCGCCGGTTTTGCCGCCATCGGCACACCCATAGACGGCAACCCCAATCCCTACCTGCGCGCCTATCAGGAAGACTTTGCCGCCCGCGCGCAATGGTGCGCCCATGATCCGGCAGCGTGTTCGCATCCGGCACATGTTGCCGAGGTCACGGCCGACCGCAGCGCCGCAGCCGGTGAGCGTGTCGTCCTTGCAGCGGCCATCGTCGACCCCGACGGCAGAGGCTTTGATGCACATTGGGATGTCGCCGAGGACCCGTCGAGCTATGCAGGCACGCAGGATCTTTCGCTATGGCAAGAATGCACGGTGAGCACCGCTTTTATCGTGCCCGCCGACGCGCAGCCCGGCGACCGCTTTGTGCTCACCCTTACCGTGCAGACACGCGCCGAGCGCCCCTGCAGCCGCTACGCTCAGGTTGCCGTGACCGTGGCGTAACCACCACGATCGCACCAAGCACATTTGCGGTGGCCGGCAAGCGGCGCCAACCAGAAAGGCCACCGCAAAAGTACCTGGCGGTTTTGCGGTGGCCTTGGCTGTCTTAGCAAGCCTACCCTTGGAGGAGAATGGATTCTCGCGAGGTCAGTATTCCATCTCACAATGCCGAATTTTCCACAGCCGCATCGCGTGTCTTAAACTCTCAACCCTTCATCTGTGGCATTTCTTTTAACAGGGCCGCCATATATAAGGGCAGATACAATATCGTCTTTTCATCCACCACGTTATCCCGGTGAAGCACGACCGCCTGAGTCAATCCATAGTTTTCAACGCTCATCAGGCGGTCAAGGGCAGCGTGCTTCGTGCTGTATCTACCCGATTTGACCTCGACAGGCAACACGATGGGACTCCGCTTATCCTCGATTAAAAAATCGACTTCTCCAACCTTCGCCGCGTTAAAGTAGAACAACGAAGAATAGCCGCATGCGCGCAGCTCCTGGGCTACTGCATTCTCAAAAGCCTGCCCGAAGTTGACCGAATCCCGCTGCGCAACAATGGCCTCAACATCGGCGGGAGAAAAAGTAGAAAACAGTAGACCAACATCGCTCAGATAAAACTTGAAAAAGCTGTCTTCCCGCGAAAGACCCAAGGGAAACATCGGCTCGCTCGCCCTCTTAACCGGAATCGCAACGCCCGCATTAACAAGCCAGTCAAAATCGGGTTGCAGATCCAAAAAACGCTTCCGCTTGTCTATCCCGGTAACGAGAAAGCGCTTGTTCTCTTTATTAAGCTGCGCGGGCATGGCATCGTAGATCGTCCTGATCCGCTGAGCATGCGCAGGGGTTTCGGCGTACCGTACGATATCCGCACGATATGCCTCGAGGATGCCCTGCTGGCGAGCGCGCATCGCCTGCGTATCATGAGTCGAGACGAACAGCTGAACAGCCTCAGGCATGCCGCCCACAAGAACATACCGGTAATACGTCTCGACCAGCCGTTTGTGAATAAATGGGGGCACCTGTTCCCGTTTGCGGTAACAGGCTCGAACGATATCCCACAATGATTTATCGACTCCCAGGGCCCAGGAGAATTCTTCGAAATCCATGGGAAACATCTCAAGGATATCGATAGTACCCACTGGCAACGACCGATAATGATACGCCTCGACCCCGAGCATGGAACCGGAGTAGATAACATCGAAGCGATTGTCTTGTGCAAGGTAACGCATCCAGGTGATGGCGTCTCCGCAACGCTGCACCTCATCAAAAAACAGAAGCGTCTTCGCATCCGAAGCAATAGGCGATGAAGACAGTGCGGTGATTCTCACAATGAGGTCATCGAGGCTCTTTGCCTCCCCTATGAGCTCGACCGCGTCAGGTCTCTCCACGAAGTCAATTTTCAGGAAGCTTCTGTAGTTGTCACGGGCAAACTGCTCGACAGCGCTTGTTTTGCCAACCTGTCGAGCACCGGTAATAAGCAGTCCCTGCCCGGTTTTAGTCTGTTTCCAGTTTTCAATTTTCTCGATAATTTTACGCTTGAGCATGCTTGCCTCCTTTTGCCCATTTTAACTGGGATAACTGCAAAATTCAAATTGTAATTTGATATATTCCAGCATAATCTCAATCAGAATTTACCTCTATTGAACATTTTTAAGAAAGCGTTGATCAAACATCCAATAACATGCGGCGCCCACATTCGGCATGGAGCGTCCCCAACTGCCACTCATTTAAGTGCGTCCCCAATGAGTGAGTACGCCCCCCAATGAGAGCCCCATCGACTAGTCGAAAATGGGCCATGTGTCCCAGTTGTGGAGACTCGTTGAGCCATCTGGGTATCGTGAAAGATCGCGCACTCCCCCATCATCAAAAGTGACACACGCTACCTGTTGATGGGAGGCAACCATGGGCTTCTTTGACAAGATGTTCGAGAAGAAAGAGTGCGCGATTTGCGGTACCGAACTGGGACTTTTGGGAAAGACCAAGATCAGCGAAGGCTACCTGTGCAAAGAGTGCGCCGGCAAGCTCTCCCCCTACTTCCACGGCTATCGCTCCAGCACCGCGGACGATATCCGCGAGCAACTCGCCTACCGCGAGGCCAACGCCGAGCGCCTGGCCTCGTTCAACCCCACGCGCACGCTCTCTGCCGGGCGCACCAACATCATGCTCGATGAGGACGCGGGCCTGCTAATCATCACTTCGCAGAGCCGCTGGCGCGACGCCAATCCCGACATCATCGAGTTCTCACAGGTACTCGGCTGCGATATGGATATCGACGAGCATCGCACCGAAATCTATCGCGAGACCAAGGACGGCGAGCGCGAGAGCTACAACCCACCGCGCTACGACCTGGATTACGACTTCAATCTGACCATCCACGTCAACACGCCGTACTTTACCGAGATCAACCTGCGCGTGAACGACTCCACCATCGATCAGCGCGGTTCCATCGAATACCGCGAGGCCAAGCGGCAGGCAACCGAGGTCCGCGACGCGCTGGTGCAGCTGCGCCAGGAGACGCGCGACAGCGTCGTGGCCGCCAAGGCCCCCAAGACCGCGGTCACCTGCCCCTTCTGCGGTGCAACCACCATTCCCGATGCCAGTGGGCGCTGCGAATACTGCGGTGGCGCCATCGGCGCTTAGCCTCCGGCACGGAAAGGACCGATCATGGCCTTCGAGAGTGTCAACTATCAGTGCCCCGCGTGTGGCGGCCCCCTTCACTTTGCCAGTGCCGAGCAAAAGCTCGTCTGCGACTACTGCGATTCGCGTTTTGAAGTCGAAGAAGTCGAGGCCCTCTATCGCGAGCGCCAGGACAAGGCAGATGCCAAAGCCGATGCCGCAGCCGCGGCCCCCAAGCCTGCTGTCGACGATGCCGTGCAGGAGCTGGCTCAAAACGCCGGCTACATCTGCTCATCGTGCGGTGCCGAGCTGGTCTCGGACGGCACTGTCGCCGTTACCACCTGCCCATACTGCGGCAACTCCGCCGTGGCACCCGGCCAGCTCTCGGGCGACTTCTCACCCGACCTGGTGATTCCGTTTAAGCTCGGGCGCGACGATGTCATGGCCGCGCTCAAAGACCACTACAAGGGCAAGATCCTGCTGCCCAAGAGCTTTGTCACCGGCAACCATATCGACGAAGTCCAAGGTGTCTACGTGCCGTTTTGGCTCTACGGCGCCCGCGTTGACGGCGAAGTGTGCTTTGACGCGACCAACGAGACCGTAACCGAGAAATCCGACCGCACCGTCACGACCACCGACCACTACGACGCCTACCGTAAGGGCAATATCTCGTTTGAGCGCGTGCCCGTCGACGGATCGTCCAAGATGCCCGACGGCCATATGGACGCCATCGAGCCGTTTGACTACGACGCGCTGCGCCCGTTCTCGGTCGCGTATATGCCCGGCTACATCGCCAACCGCTACGACGAGGATTGCGAGACCTGCAAGGCGCGTGCCGAGCGCCGCATGGAGGAGAGCACGATTTCGGCCCTGCGCGAGACCGTCGTCGACGAGTACGACGACGCCACGGTCGAAAACAAGCAGCTCGACTACACCTGGGAAGAAAGCGATTATGCCCTGTTCCCCGTGTGGATGCTCTCTACCTCGTGGAACGGCAAGAGCTATCTGTTTGCCATGAACGGACAGACCGGTCGCATGGTCGGCGAGCTCCCCTGCTCCAAGCCCAAGCTCGCCATCGCCTCGGTGCTGTTCTTTGTGATCGGGTTTGTCCTCTCCCAGATTCTCTTTATGGGAGAGAACGCCTTCGATCCGGACTACCTCGCCTTTGATGTCGAGGGCATCCTCATCAACATCGTCGCGCCGCTGATCATCGTAATCATCGCGGACGTGCTGCTGGTGGGCCAGCTCAAGACGGCCAACGAGGCCATCCACGCCGATTGTTACTGCGGCGAGCTCGACCTGACCGAGAAGCACGACACCTTCAGCCACACCGAGACCACCGTTGTCATGAAGGACAACAAGGACGATTAGCCATTCTGACCAATACCACCCGGCCTTTGACGAGAAAGGAAGATCACCATGGGACTCTTGAAAGCTGGATTGGGTGCTGCCGGCGGCGTCATGGCCGACCAGTGGAAAGAATTTATCTATTGCGAATCGATGCCCGCTGACGTCTTGGCCTGCAAGGGCAGCAAGCGCACCGGCGGCCGCAG
This sequence comes from Collinsella sp. CLA-JM-H32B, assembly GCF_040098065.1. NCBI lineage: Bacteria > Bacillati > Actinomycetota > Coriobacteriia > Coriobacteriales > Coriobacteriaceae > Collinsella > Collinsella sp. CLA-JM-H32B. The sequence goes on from NZ_JBBNNA010000010.1 coordinate 65,525, forward strand.
CTCCAACACGCGCGGCGAGGACAACGTCATCTCCAACGGCTCCGTCATCGCCGTCAACGACGGCCAGGGCATGCTCGTGGTGCAAAACGGCAAGATCATCGAGGTCGCGCTGGAGCCTGGCGAGTTTGTCTTTGACACCGGCAGCGAGCCGAGCGTCTTTAGCGGCAACCTGGGCGACTCCATCAAGGAGACGTTCGCCAATATCGGCAGCCGCTTTACCTTTGGCGGCGACGCGGGCAAAGACCAGCGTGTCTACTTCATCAACACCAAGGAGATCATCGGCAACAAGTACGGTACCGCCTCGCCTGTGCCCTTCCGCGTGGTCGATAACAATATCGGTCTGGACGTCGACATTTCCGTTCGTTGCAACGGCGAGTATTCGTACCGCATCACCAACCCGCTGCTGTTCTACACCAATGTGTGCGGCAACGTGACCGATAGCTACACGCGCGATAAGATCGACAGCCAGCTTAAGTCAGAGCTGCTCACCGCCCTGCAGCCCGCCTTTGCCAAGATCTCGGAGATGGGCATTCGCTACAGCGCCATCCCCGGTCACACCACCGAGCTCGCCCGCGCACTCAACGAGGTTCTCTCTGCCGACTGGCGTGACCTGCGTGGTGTCGAGATCGTGAGCTTTGGCGTCAATTCCATCGCCGCCTCGCAAGAAGACGAGCAGATGATCAAGGACCTGCAGAAGGCCGCGGTCATGCGCGATCCCACCATGGCGGCCGCCAACATCGCCAGCGCTCAGAGCGACGCGATGCGCGCGGCAGCCGCCAACCCCAACGGCGCGATGGCCGGCTTTATGGGCATGGGCATGGCAGGCGGCATGGGCGGCATGAATGCCAGCCAGCTGTTCGCCGCCGGCCAGGCGCAGCAGCAGGCCGCCCCGTAACCGGCTCCGGCACCCGCCCCGGCACCGGCACCCGCTGCCGCACCTGCGGCCGGCGCATGGACCTGCAGCTGCGGCGCCACCAACACCGGCAAGTTCTGCTCCGAGTGCGGCAGCCCCGCACCCGCCCCGGCACCGGCCAAGTGGTTCTGCCCCAACTGCGGTAGCGAAAACGGCGGCAAGTTCTGCAGCAACTGCGGAACGCCTAGGCCCTAATCCCTCTATCTGGTAATTGGCGGGGGTTCCGCCACCCCCGCATTTGCTTCTATGGGTTTCGTTCGATAAAGGAGGACACCATGAAGACAACGTTCAAAAAGTCCGTACTCGCATTCCTGACATGCATCTTGGCGCTCGCCTTTGCCCTGACGGGCTGCAGCGGCGGCGGCAAAGACCCCAAGGCCAACTTCGTCGGCAGCTGGGAACTCTCGGGCGGAACCGTGGAGGGCGAAGAGCTGACCGATGAGTACATGAAGATGCTCGAGGATTGGGGTGTCCACTGCGTCCTGATTCTCGACGAGGACGGTACAGGCGCCCTCGACCTGTTCCTTGAGGTTGTCGACCTGAAATGGGAGGCAAAGGACGCCACCACCGTAACCATCACCGCCGAAGACGAGTCACATGACATGAAGCTCAAGGACGGCAAACTCATCCTCGAAGAAGATGACGGCAATCTTGTCTTCACCAAGTCCGACAAGGACCTGTCCGGTACGGTGAAGAAGGATCGCGAGGCGGCCGAGAAGGAAGATGAGATCGATGAGGCCGTCGAAGGCGACGATGTCCAGAGCGTCGAAATCTCCCCCGCCGTCACCGTCGCCGATGACGATCTGTGCACCATCACCATCACCGAGAAGTTCAAGGACGACTGGGGCGACATCGGCTTTGTCGTCAACATCACCAACAAGAGCGACAAGGACCTGACCTTCTACGCTCCTTCCGGCAAGACCAACGTCAACGGCACCATGAAGGAACCCTGGTTCTCGGCTCACCTGATGCCCGGCACCAGCGTCACCGAGGAATTCACGTTCTCGAGCGGCGAGCTTGACAGCCTTGACGACCTGGTCAATACGACCATCGGCATCGACGCCTACCTGACCGATTCCTACGAGGACGTCGCCTCCTACAGCGCAACCATCGCGTAGCGGCAGACATCGACGGCCGCGGATTGGCGGACACATCCGCGCACTTGCCAGGCGGGGCCGCAGGAGATAATTCTGCGGCCCCGTCGCTTTATGCCGACAGCACCGCTCACACAAGCAGGCCGCCCGCCGTTTTTAGATGCAAAACGGCGGGCGGCCTATCTTTGGCGTTGGAGCACGGGCGGCGCACCGACTACGGACGCTCCATATTGGGGACGATGCTGCCTTCGGTCACCGCATGCACGGCCAGGCGCATAATGTTGTCGTAGCCAGTCTTGCTCAGGATCTCCGAGATGCGGCGCTTGATGGTGCCCTCGCTCATAAACAGCTCGGCCGCGATCTCGCGGCGGCTTTTGCCCTCGCAGGCAAGGCGCAAAATTGATAGCTCTACATCGTCGAGTGCCGCCGTACCCGAAAAAATGCTCTCGGGCGGCTTGGGAAACGTGCAATAGCCCGCCAGCGTGGAGCGCATCACGGCGAATAGCTCGTCGATACCGACGTTCTTGTACACAAAGCTATCGACGCCCGCCTCGCGGGCCTGATCGACAAAGGTGATCTCGGGCATGCCGGTCATGATAATGATGCGGCACTCGGGCAGCTGCTCCTTGATGCGCGCCGCCGCCACGATGCCGTTGGAATCATGCTCGGTGCATACGTCCATCAGTATCATGTCCGGACGCTCCTTGAGCGCGACACCCAAGGCCTCGGAGGCATCGGCGATGGCTGAAACAACGGTCATATCGGGCTGGTCGCCAACGGAGCGTGCCAGGCTCTCGCGCAGAATGGCCTGGTCTTCGACAATTAACACGCGGATCATGAGCTTCTCCTTTGGACCGTGGCGCTGGAGGCGAGCGGAATGGATACCGTAAGCGTAAAGGGTGGGGCGGCATGGACCTCAAGGCTGCCGCCCAGATTCTGTGCGACATGCCTCATGCCAGGGATACCCGTTCCCTCGCGATACGATACGGGGGCCGGGGAGCCGTCGTTAGAGATGGTCATGCGCGCGATGTCGCATCCGTTCGACTCCTCCTGCCACAGGTGCACATGGACCTGGTGGGCCTGCGCGTGCTTGGTGGCATTGGTCGAGGCCTCGCGGATAATCTGCAAAAAGGTCGCCGCGACACGCGCGTCCTCGGGCAGCGCGCCCTCAACATCGATCTGCACACTCACCAGGCCAAAAGCATGGACGATATCACCCAGCTGCTCTGCAGGCTCGCTGGCACCGCCACTGCGCAAATCGGCGGCGATTGAGCGCAGCAACGGGTCAATCTGCTCGAGCGACTCATCGTCCAGACGTCCCTCCTCCAAATAGCGATGAAGAATGGACAGGCGCTGCCCGATCACGTCGTGCACGCGGGCACGCATACGTAGGTAGGCCGCATTGTCGGCAACCTTTTTAACTTCTTCGATCTGGGCCTGGAGCTCTTGGCCCGCAAGCTCAAGCAGGTGGTTGGCTTGCGCCAGGCGGTCGTAGGCGTGTGCGTATTCCGTCACGTCCAGGCCGACGACGCGCTCGAACGGACGGCCCGAGACCGTAACGGAGTCACGCACGAACAGACGAATCTCGGAAGGAGAGATCTCGACCACGGCGCGATCCCTACCAAAGCGATCAAGGTCGATATGGGCGCGATTAGTGCTGCTTTCGGGCATTTGCATGCTAAGTTTGCGCAGGTCGTTCCACGTGCTGCTCATGTCGCCCAGGTCGGTGGGCATATGGAGCTCTACGAGGTTTTTGCGCATGCAGCGGTTCATGAGCAGCGGACGGCCCCTCGGGTCTAGATACAGGATGCCCACGGGAATCACGTTGATGGTCTCGATCGTCGAGAACATGGTGATATCCTCCTGGCGGTTACGGACGTCCATCAAGAGCGCCGCGATGGAGCGGAACAGGAAGAACGCCCCCTCCGTGATAAGGACAACGGTCCACGCCGAGCCCATGGCAAAAACCACCGGTGGTGTAACGGCGACAACAAGCAACAGTTCGGCCAGCATGACGAGGCGACGATAGTGCACCATAAGTACCACGCCATAGGCAAAGATTGCGGCATTGAGCCACAACGCTCCGCCCATTGCCCTGGCGCAAACGTCAAGCGGCGCCACCAGATACGAGCCAGACGACGCGAATAAGATGAGCGCCGAAACCACCAGGTGAAGCACAAGGCTCGCCTCGTAGGCGCAAATCACCTTACGGTTATAGGGCGAGCGGCGCGATGCGATGAGCGGGACGTGGATCGTCTGCAGGCACGCAGCCAGGGCAAAGACAACATCGAGCGCAACGATTTGGGGAAGAATGAGCGAAATCTGCATCGTCACTCACCCGCCCTCGGCATCAAGACGATCATGCGCAGCTGGCCGGGCTCGCCCTCAAGGCGGTATGCCACGTTGCGCCCTTGCAGAGCGCTTTCGAGCTCTTGCGCAGCGGGCGTCTGCGAAAGATCTTCATCATCGTTAGAAAAAAGCGTGGCGCGCAGCTCGACACTGCATCGGTCATGGTCGCCCAAGTGATACATAAGCGCCGGATGGTCGGTGGTGTAGGCAAAAAACGCAAAGTCATACACGCAGTCGTACAGGGCGCTTACCGTACTGGCGTGCATCGGGCGCCGTATGGCGATAATCGAGGCGCAATCGATATCGATGGTGCGCAGGTCGCTTGCGAGCTCGTTGGCAATGAGCTGAATGCGGTCGCGATCAAAACCGCTCTCCCCGTGCTGTGCCAACGTGAGCGACCCCTTGCGCTTGCAATAGGCAACGAGCATCTTGGCGCGCTGCAGCATGCGGTAGCGCTCGTGCGAAGACGCTTCGTCGGTCAACGGCGGCAGCGAGCTCAGCAGGTCGTACATCCCTTCGAGCGCGCGGGCAAGCGCTTGGTCCACATCTTGGACCAGCAAGGTCTCGGCCTCTTGATCCGCCAAATGCGTCTTAAGGTCGTAGTCGGCGGCGAGCAGCTCGTTTTGACGCTGCAGCTCCATGCGACGATGTGCCAGCTCACGGTTAAGCTCGTTGAGCTCCGACACGTCTTGGGCAAGCAGGGCCGATCCGCCCAGCAGTGGAAAAGCACGGTACATCACATCGGGATCGGACGCCACGGCAAAGGCATGGGCGCGGCCGTGCGCCTGGGTCCGCAACTCCTCGCGCACGCCTACCGGCATTGGCTTTGACACTGGCGTGGCATAGACTTCCTGCAGGTCGCGCGTTAGAACTTTGAGGTCAAGCGGCAAGGTGTCGAAAATGCCGGCGATGTCGTGATATGACGGAATGACACCGCAATCGAGACAGATTTCCATCGCCACCACGCACAGAACGCAATAGACGAGCGAAAAGTTGAGCCTCCATGCCCAGGGCACGCGCAACGCATACGAGACGGCAAAGAATGCGCCACCCAGCAGTACGAGCGCCGCCGTGCCCGAGAAACGCTGGATGCGAAAGGACGAGGACCGACCAACCAGGATAAAAAAGGCCACGAAGTCGAAGACCGTCCACACGAGAACGACAAAATAACCCCAGCCGTACGTGTAATCGTTACTCCAGGTGTCGCTTGTACGGTCAAAGCGGAAGACCTGCTGATGAAAATCGTTGGTGAGCACAAATCCGATAAGCAGGATGGCCGCAATCCACAGCGCAGCGCAGTAGCGGCGACCCAGGCGGTGTTGCTCCAGGCCCGCAAGGCGCAGGCCGCAGAGCTGGCAGAGCAGCGGAATGAGCGTCATGGGCACGTAGTACAGGTACCACAGCACGGTGGCATAGAACGGCGTGAACGACTTGTACTTGAGAATGACTTCGATCATCCACAGGGCGCAGATGGTGGCGATGGCCACAAGGCGGCGACGCAACACATAGTCCAAACAGCGCAGATAGACCGATACGCCCCAGATCGAAAATACAATTGCGGCGACAAGCAGCGGGAGAGAGCTCGAATGGGCGAGCGCATCCACGACCTCTTCGGACACCTTGCTATAGGCGGGCACGGCGTTAGAAAGTTTGGGGTCGAAGGCGAACAGCGCCGGCAAGACCGCCAAAAGCATGAGGAACAGCGCGGTGATGGCGCCGGCGATAGCAAAGACGCGATGACGGTACACCTGATGTGTTATGCCAACAAGGAATCGCGGCATGGCGAAGAGCCTGCCACCCCTGGGATCCGCAACCGGCGCGGTCCGGGCGGCCGCGTGGCCGATATGTCGCTCGCGGGTACTCATAGTCCCTTTAGTGTACCGACAGATGGATCGAAAAAGCGGGCCGCATGTCCCAAAATCCGCAGACGGCAAGGCGCCCGGCGAACATCAACTGCTCGCCGGACGCCTTGGTTAGGAGACTCTGAGGTCGAGTATCTCAGCTTCCTTAGGACAGGTCCTCACCATTAGAAGCAATAACCTTCTTGTACCAGTCGAAGCTCTTCTTCTTGGAACGCTTGAGGGTGCCGTTGCCCGCATCATCGCGGTCGACATAGATAAAGCCGTAGCGCTTGGACATCTCGCCTGTGCCGGCAGACACCAGGTCGATCGGGCCCCAGGTGGTGTAGCCCAGCAAGTCAACGCCGTCCTCGGTCACCGCATCGCGCATCGCGGCGATATGCTGGCGCAGATAGTCGATACGGTAGTCGTCGTTGATGGAGCCATCCTCCTCGACAACATCCTTGGCGCCCAGGCCGTTCTCGACCACAAACAGCGGCTTCTGATAACGGTCGTACAGGTCGTTGAGGGTGATGCGGAAGCCCAGCGGATCGATGGCCCAGCCCCACTGGCTCTCCTGCAGGTAGGGGTTCTTGGCGCCGGCGAAGGCGTTGCCCTGGGTGCGCTCGACATCGGGGTTGTCGGCACCGGCGGAGCAACGGGTGCTGTAATAGCTAAAGCTGATGAAGTCGACGGTGTTGGCGGCCAGGATCTCGCGGTCCTCGTCCGTCATGCCCACATCGATGCCCAGGCGCTCGAGCTTCTTGACGGCATAGGCCGGGTAGTAGCCGCGGCTCTGGACGTCGACGAAGAAGTAGTTGTCCTGGTTGTCGAGCTGCGCCTGGCGCACATCGCCCGGACGGCAGCTGTAGGGGTAGTAGCTACCCGCGGCGAGCATGCAGCCAATCTTGACCTCAGGATCGATCTCGTGAGCGATCTTGGTTGCCCAAGCGCTGGCGACGAGCTCGTTGTGGGCGGCCAGGTACTCGACGGCCTCCTTGTTCTCGCCCTCCTCAAAGACCAGACCGGCACCCATAAACGGCAGGTGCAGGATCATATTGATCTCGTTAAAGGTAAGCCAGTACTTCACCAGACCCTTGTAGCGGGTGAAGATCGTGGTCGCGAGGTTCTTGTAGAAGTCGATGAGCTTGCGGTTGCGCCAGCCGCCGTACTCCTTGATGAGGTGAATCGGGCAGTCGAAGTGCGTGATGGTCACGAGTGGCTCGATGCCGTGCGCCTGACACTCGCGGAATACGTCCTCGTAGAAGGCCAGGCCAGCCTCGTTGGGCTCGGTCTCGTCACCGTTGGGGAAGATGCGGGTCCACGCCAGGCTCATGCGGAAGGTCTTAAAGCCCATCTCGGCAAAGAGGGCGATGTCCTCCTTGTAATGGTGATAGAAATCGATGCCGGTCTGCGCGGGATAGTAATAGCCGTCCTCGAAGTCGAGCATCTTGCGCTGGCCGGAGACCACCGCATAGCGCTCGGGGCCGTGCGGAGCCACGTCCACGTTGGCCAGGCCGCGGCCGTCCACGTTGTAGGCGCCCTCGCACTGGTTGGCAGCCGTCGCGCCGCCCCACAGGAAGTCATTACGGAAAGCCATGCATCAATCCTTTCGCACGCTGTTTGTCGTGTTTTTAGTATCCCCGCAAATGGGGCCTCGCTCAACGACAGCGACGCAGGCCGACACTTCTTTTCGCACACGGCGGCCCGGCAGCCGCCCCCGCCTGACACTTTTTGATACCGCCGCCCTACACCACCACAATGGGGACAGGCACCTTTGTGGTGGCTTGGGCCCGTTTTGTCTCGATCTGTAACAGTTAAGCCGTCAAAACCGGGCCTGGTGTTACAGATCGAGATTGTTCGGTCTTCCCCCTGCAGTTTGTCTCGATCCGTAACAGGCTGAGACGATTTAGCCCGCTAGATGTTACAGATTGAGACGGAAGATTCTAGTCGCAGGCGATGTCGAGGTTCTTGCCGATGAGGCCTACGTAGCCGCCTTCGGCTGCCTTGGGGCTGTCAGCATGGCAGAGGACCCACTTGTCGGCCTTCCAGTAGCAGTAGCTGTCGCCGGCCGCAGGCATGTCGGCCGCGACCTCGGGGCGCGGGCCGTTGGTGCCGGCGGGCAGCGCCACCATCACCTGGAAGCCACCGTCGTCGACCATGCACGGCGTGTAGTGGAGCGTGGTGTTGAAGACTTCGACGACCGTACCCGCCGGCACGCGAAACGCCTTGACGCACGCGGTGTCGAGCTTGCCGTCCTCGATCTCCCAGCGATGCGCCACGAGCAGGATAAAGTCGCGAGCGCCCAGGTTGAATTCGCTCGCGCGGTGATACTCCAGGCAGTTGAGTCGTGTATTGTGGCCGTTGCACCAGCCGAGCTGGAAGGGACGGCCACCAAACATGAGAAAGCCAAGCTTGTCGGCATCCTTGACGTCCTCAAGCTCCGGCGCACTTGCAACGTACTTGCTGCCCTCGGGAATGGGCGTGGCAGAGAGCGCCTCGAGCACGGGCGACGTAAGCTCGGACGGAACGTTATCCCAAACGTTGCCATAGGACTTGAACTCGGGATCGTTGACAGAGTAGATATGCATGTTCACTCCTGTTCGTTTATGTGACAGTACGAACATTCTAGAATAATCGCGTACTATTTTGAGCATTCAGTACGAAAAAGCACCCCCGCAAAAAGCGAAGGCGCTTCTGTTGCAATCAATACCGCAAGCAATGAGCGAAGAAGTTGCTCACCAAAAAGGCGACGCGCAGTTTCTTCATTAGCCGAGATAGCCTTTAAGAAACTCAATAGCGCCCAAGCACCAATGGTCGACTTCTGGCGCATGGGGCTTCATCAACGCGTGTCCTCCTTCAGGATACATGACCCCCTCATGGTGCACCCCAGCTGCGTCCAAAGCATCAACCATCTTTTTATAATTGTCTGGCGATACGATGTCATCATCGGCGCATTGCCAAAGATATGTCGGCGGATACTGCTCCCACACATGCTGATTAATGCAGAAATCTTCGAGCGCGTCGCGCCCAGCCTCGCCACATACCGAATCAATAAATCTATTGTCTGATGTGTTCTCAAGGCCATGGAGATCAATCGGCGCATAACACAGGGCCAAGGCTTTGGGTGCCTCACATCCGTAGGACGCAAACCCCTTGTTGTCCGTCCCCCACTCGGCAGCCAAATGCGCACCAGCAGAAAAGCCGATAACTGCATAGCTTTTAGCAACATTAAATACCGTTGAATTCTCGAGGACAAAACGGACAGCTCGATTTAGATCGTCGATTGGACGCGGCATCAAAGGCTCGATCCTCACCCTGTATGACAGAACGAACACGTTATAGCCCGCATCGTTGAGCTCGGGGGCAACAGGAAAGCCTTCCATCTGGTGGCAAACGCTCTGATAACCTCCGCCTGAAAGCGCAATGATAAAAGGAGCCCCCGGTCTCCCAGGAAAGAAGAACAATTTCACGTTGCGTCGAGTCGGGTCACGGATGCAGTCGGCCTCATCCCAAATATCGTAGGCAACCCGCCCCCCGGCATCCACAAGTTCGACAATCCGATTCAATCCGCGTAAAACACGAGCAGCTGCATATGGATTAGTATCAGAATTCATATGAGACACAATGGGTTTATCCCACATGCGCTCCCAAGTTGAAGGCCGGCAAAGCATAAGGTGCTCGCCAAAGCCAGCGAACTCAGGAAGGAGCGCAATTTCGCCAAACGTCATATCGGCAGCAATTGTCATAGCTAGTCACTCCAAAAAATGAGGGTGGGCTCGCGTGAATCAACGACAAGCCCACCATATGCAATCTGCCGCGGGGTTTTCGGCAGCTTACATTCCGAATAATTGTCTACTCCACTGTTGCCTCTTCATCAGAGCGATACATGATGTAAACGAGAACGAAGTTAATAATTAAACCGACGACATTGCAAAGAATTGCGCCGATGAGGCTGCCCATATCACCAGAAGGATCCATATAACCGGGGAAGCTAAAAATGCCGCTCGACGTCATAACGAACGTACGGGTGTTGAAAATCGCTGGGATAACAGCACTGATTGCTCCGGCGATCATGGAAGCGATAACGATCTTCTTGTGCTCCAAGATGATGCCGTACAGTGCCGGTTCCGTAATCCCGAAAAAGCCCGTAACGGCACAGCTGAACCCAAGACTCTTTTCACTCGGATCCTTCGAGCGGAGAGCGAACGCCAAACAAGCACCGACGACACCCATGCTGCAGCAGAGAAGTCCAAGGATAGGATCGGAGCCGACGGTCATAATATTGTTGATGGAAAGCACGATCAGGGCCCAATGGAGTCCAAGGGGAATCATAACAAGACCGAATATCGGCCCGAGAATAACGCCGCAAAGGATGGGGCTGAACTGATAGACCGCCAGCACTGCAGCCGCAAGCAAAGAGCTCGCCTGCTGAATAACGGGGCCGATCACAAGGAGCGAGACAGGGGAGGCAATAGCAACCGTCAGGAACGGGACGAGCGCAAATGCCACAACATCGGGAAGAACCGCCCGCAGCCCCTTATTAAGAACGGACGCGAACCAAGCCGCCACGATAGCAGGAAACACCGTGGAGGAATAGTTCACCATCGTGAACTTCATGCCGAGCAAATCCAGCGCATCGCCCGCCCCGGCCGCAGCAACGAAAGTCGGATAAATCAGGATTGCGCCGAGTACCGCACCGATATATCGATCGGTTCCAAAGAACTGAGCAGCAGATGATCCGACAAGAACGGGCAGGAAATACATGCAGGCATTTCCCATGCCGTACAGCAGAGTGTAAATTCCGCTCTCGGCGGAAACAACACCCACCGTCGTCAGAATACTAAGGACGGCGTTTATCATTCCGCATGCGATCAAGGCAGGAAGAACGGGCATCATGATACCGCTGATGAGCTTCATTAGCTTTCCCAGAAAGCCCTTAGTCTCTCCTTCGCTAGCCTCGGAATCTCCGGCATCAATCCCAGCTTCCTTGGCAACGATTTCATAGACCTTATCGACCTTAGGTCCCACAATCACCTGATATTGCCCCGCGGAATGGCGAATGTCGATCACGCCATCAATCGCCTTGACTTTTGCATCGTCTACGATGCTTTCGTCCTTAAGGTTAAACCTTAAACGAGTCATGCAGTGAGCTACAAATGTAACGTTTTCTGCGCCGCCCACCATCTCGAGAATCTCGGCAGCGAGCTTGGTTGTATCTGCCATAAATACCATTTCTCCCATGTTGAGTTTTATATGTAACCATCAGCAAAGCGCGCGCCTTTGCCAACTAATTACCTTGTTTTCGATGCAATTCGATTGATGTGCATCATGAGGTAGAGTCTTTCCTCGTCTATAAGCTCCTGCCCCGTCAGTCGACTGAGAACAGAAGCAATATCATCGGCGCACATCGATGCCACCGGATATTCTTTTTTGAGCGAGAGATACATCTTGCGGTTGTCGCTCACGATGTTTTCGCCAGAGTTCAACCTATTGAATAGGTACTGAAGATGGGTTGCAAACCTTGCGTAATCGAAACCTTCCCGATCAACTTGAATGCCAAGTCGATTTTCAACAGCAACGGTTGACTCCTCCAGAACACGATCGTAGATATCCGCGCTAAACTCTTTAGCTACTTCGCATGAATCCGAATCGGCCATGTTATTGATAAACGCCATGGCAATTCCAACTGCCTCATGAGCTGGAAGCCTAACGTTAAGACGTTTCCTGATTATCCTAAGTGCATACTCGCCGATTTTAAATTCGACGGGATATTGTTGGCGGACGTCAAACGATAAAGGCATGCGGACAACGATATTTTGCTCTTTGCGCTTAACCGCATACGCGATATGGTCCGCAAGGATAAACGGTAAATTAGGGCTCACGTCATAAGGCAGCAAACCTGTCGACGTATCAATAACATCCGAGGTAAGCTCGAGAAGCTCGTCGGGGACCTCGTCAACGAGAGCGATGTAGCGAGAGCTAACGTTATAAAACGTTCGTTGAATCTCCGAAAGAGGGACCTCGTCCCCGACATTCTTAAACCCCAGACCACGGCCGAATGCAACCAGCTGTCTGCCATTTCCATCGACGCAGAGGACAGCGCTGGTATTAATTCGTTTAACAATTTCCATGTGTCCCCCCCTAAACAGAACAAGGCTCCCGAAGCAGAATCCGACAATGAATGTCGACAGATGCTGCTTCAGGAGCCTTGCCTGAATATCACTCTGGAGATTAGTTTAAGCGATCCACCGCTAATGACCTCGAATAAACACTTCTAAACAGTTAAACGGTCGATATCTCCGTGTGAGCGGTTTGGAGGTAGAGGGCGGCCTTACGCCCGCTGATAATGCAGGTGCTTCTCATCGATATCGGCCAGGTCACGGTCGAGATAGCGGCGTGCGAGCCAGTTTGCCATGGGGAGGTTTTGGTCCAGGTAGTTGCCGCACTCCTCGGGAGCGGCACCGGGGACATCGCCCTCAAAGCCGGCGACAAACTCGAACAGCTCACGCACGAGCGGCAGAATCTCCTCGCTCGTCACCTCGCCAAACACGACGAGGTAAAAGCCCGTGCGGCAGCCCATGGGCCCAAAGTAGACAATACGGCTCGACCACTCGGCATGATTGCGAAGGAACGTCGCGCCCAGGTGCTCAATGGTGTGGCACTCGGCGGTGTTCATGACCGGCTCCTTGTTGGGCGTGGTCAGGCGCAGGTCAAACGTGGTGACGGCAGCACCGGTTGCCGGATCGCGGTCGATGCGGCTCACATACACGCCGGGCTCAAGCAGCAGATGGTCAACGGAAAAGCTCGCAATGCGCTCCATAGCAGATCCTCTCGGTAGTCAATTTGGGACAGGGCTCTTTTAGCTGGTTCGAATGGTCGCACCAATCATACCAGTCAAAAAAGCCCCGTCCCAAATTGACTACCTGGGACGAGGACCAATGATTTTTTAAGGCTCTGTTAGACCAGGATTGACATGCCGGCCTGCCGGCTATCTCGCCGTCTCCCCGTCGGGCGCCGGCGTCCTGACCCTCATCTCGAACGGCATCCCGCCCTCTCGGACGAGCGCCCTGAGGA
>NZ_JBBNNA010000011.1:0-70297 GCF_040098065.1 Collinsella sp. CLA-JM-H32B
ACCGTCACCAACGACGTGCTGTACAAGGAGGGCCTGGACCTTCTCGTCGTGCCCTCCGCCGAGCTCTCCCGCGGCCGCGGCGGCCCGCGCTGCATGAGCATGCCCTTCTGGCGCGAGGACCTCTAAGTCTTTCCGTTTCCGGTGCGGTCCCCCTACAACCGCACCGGTTTCGCCCGTCAAACGGGCAACACTAATACTTACGTAATTCATTTTTTCGAAAGGAAACGAACCATGGGTGTTAACCTCTCCGGCCGTAGCTTCCTCAAGCTCCTCGACCTCTCCACCGAGGAGATCGAGTACTTGCTCAAGCTTTCCAAGAACTTCAAGGACATGAAGCGCGCTGGCGTTCCGCACCGTTATCTCGAGGGCAAGAACATCGTTCTGCTCTTCCAGAAGACCTCCACTCGTACCCGCTGCGCCTTCGAGGTCGGCGGCATGGACCTGGGCATGGGCGTCACCTACCTCGATCCCGGTTCGTCGCAGATGGGCAAGAAGGAGTCCATCGAGGACACCGCCCGCGTTCTCGGCCGCATGTATGACGGCATCGAGTTCCGTGGCTTTGCCCAGGACGACGTCGAGGAGCTCGCTGCTAAGTCCGGCGTGCCCGTGTGGAACGGCCTGACCACCGAGTGGCACCCCACCCAGATGCTCGCCGACATCCTGACCGTCCAGGAGAACTTCAACTACGACATCAAGGGCAAGACCCTCGTCTTCATGGGCGACTGCAAGAACAATGTCGCTCGCTCCCTCATGGTTGTCTGCTCCAAGCTCGGTATGAACTTCGTGGCCTGCGGCCCCGAGGAGTGCATGCCCGCTGACGACGTCATCGAGGCCTGCAAGCCCATCGCCGAGGCCAACGGCTGCACCATCAAGCTGACCACCGACGTCAAGGACGGCGTCACCGGTGCCGACGTTATCTACACCGACGTGTGGGTCTCCATGGGCGAGCCCGACGAGGTCTGGGCCGAGCGCATCGCTCAGCTCACCCCGTATCGCGTTACCTCCGAGGTCATGGCTATGGCCAACCCGGGTGCCATCTTCCTGCACTGCCTGCCCAGCTTCCACGACACCAACACCACCATTGGCGCCGAGAAGTGCGAGCAGTTCGGCATCACCGAGCAGGAGGTCACCGACGAGGTCTTCGAGAGCCCCGCTTCCAAGGTCTTTGACGAGGCCGAGAACCGCATGCACACCATCAAGGCTGTCATGTACGCCACGCTCAAGTAAGAGCATCTAGCATCTCGCTCGGGGTGTATTGCTGCACACCCCGAGCGGCTTTGTCTGGTAAATATCTCGCGTCGGGCGGTGGGCACGGCACGGAAGATCCGCTTCGCGCGAGAAAGTTAAATGATTTATGAAGGGGGGATGAGAACCATGACTGAAACCGCTAAGAAAAAGCGCGGTATGCCTTCATCGTTCACCATTCTTCTTGCTCTGCTGGCAATTGTCGCAGTGATTACCGTTATCGTCTCCGGCACGTCCGGCGGCGCGGTTACTGCAGCCCGCCTGAGCGATTTCTGCACCGCCCCGATCCTGGGCTTCGCTGACGCTCTGCCCGTCTGCCTCTTCGTTATGATCCTGGGCGGCTTCCTCGGCATGATGACCGAGACCGGCGCCCTGGACAACGGCATCGCCGTTCTGGTGCAGAAGCTTAAGGGCAACGAGATCATGCTCGTTCCTGTCCTTATGCTCATCTTCTCCCTCGGTGGTACCACCTATGGTATGTGCGAGGAGACCGTTCCCTTCTACGCCCTGCTCGCCGCTACCATGATGGCCGCTGGCTTCGACCCCATGGTCGGCGCCGCTACCGTCCTGCTCGGCGCTGGCTGCGGCTGCCTCGGCTCCACGGTTAACCCGTTCGCCGTCGGCGCTGCCGTCGACGCTCTGACCGGCGTTGGCATTGAGGTCAACCAGTCCATCATCATCGGCCTCGGTGCCGTCCTGTGGATTGTCACCACCGGCATGTCCATCTTCTTCGTGATGAACTATGCCAAGAAGGTCAAGGCTGACAAGGGTTCCACCATCCTGTCGATGCAGGAGCTCAAGGACGCCGAAGAGGCTCACGGCAAGGCTGCTTCCGAGGTCCACAAGGAGGTCAAGCTCACTGGTCGTCAGAAGGGTGTTCTGATCGCCTTCGCCTTCACCTTCGTCGTCATGATCGTCGGCTTCATCCCGCTGGCCGACCTCAACGAGGGCGTCGCCAACTTCTTCGACGCTGGCGCTGTCTACGACGCCGACGGTAACGCCGTCGTCCAGGGCTGGTCTGCCCTGATCACCGGCCTGCCCATTGGCCAGTGGTACTTCGACGAGGCTTCCACCTGGTTCTTCCTCATGGCCGTCCTGATCGGTATCATCGGTGGCCTGTCCGAGAAGCAGATCGTTAACACCTTCATCACCGGCGCTGCCGACATGATGTCCGTTGTTCTCGTCATCGCCCTCGCCCGTGGTATCTCCGTCCTCATGGCTAACACCGGCCTCGACGTCTTCGTCCTCGACGCTGCCGCCAATGCCCTGGCTGGCCTGTCCGGCGTGATCTTCGCTCCCATGAGCTTCCTGGTCTACTTCGGCCTGTCCTTCCTGATCCCCTCGACCTCTGGTATGGCTACCGTCTCCATGCCCATCATGGGACCGCTGGCTGTTAAGCTCGGCTTCTCGCCCGAGGTCATGGTCATGATCTTCTCCGCTGCTATCGGTGTCGTGAACCTGTTCACCCCGACCTCCGGTGCCATCATGGGCGGTCTCGCGCTGGCCAAGATCGAGTGGACGACCTGGCTCAAGTTTGCCCTTAAGCTCATCGTCGCTCTCTCCGTCGTCTGCGCCGTCATCCTGACCGTCGCCTGCGTGCTGCTCTAAGTACCCAACGGGTACCCCACGGAAACCTTGACGATCCTGTAAAGGATCACCTGGTCATCGTCTGTCCGGTGGGGTAAACCCACCGGTAGACTCCTACCTTTAGCCCCCTCCCGTTCCGTGCGCGGGAGGGGGCGCTCTCAGGTTGCGCGGTTCTACGAACCGCGCAACCAGTCGACGCTGCGCGCCGCCCAGAACGACAATTTGTCATTCAAAAGGCAAGGCATGACCAGAAGGTCTATGCCTTGCCTTTTTCATGCCAACTTGTACGTCCTGGACGGCGCTCGCTGACTTATGCTCAACCTGCGGCGCTGCCATTGTTGCAGGCAGGGGGCAGCTTGCTCGCTCCGGTGCACGTTTGCTGGCTTTGGCTCTGCCTGTGACGTTTCCATTGTTGGTGCGGAGTGACTTGTTCCCTGCTCCAAATTAGCTACCCCGGGTCCCCGGTGGTTGCGGTGGGCGTGTTTGGTTGGTGCCTGTTGATGGTCTGGGTATCGGGGAGGGCGGGCTCCGTTATAATCGCCTAGAACATTAAATGGAAACGGGACGGGAGCCATACATGCGCCAGGGTTTCGACAACGCGAAATATATCGAGCTGCAGGCCGCTCATATTAAGGAGCGCATCTCGCAGTTTGGCGGCAAGCTGTATTTGGAGTTTGGCGGCAAGCTGTTTGACGACTATCACGCGAGCCGCGTGCTGCCGGGTTTTGAGCCGGACAGCAAGTTTCGCATGCTCAAGAGCATAGCCGACGACGTCGAGGTCATCATCGCCATTAACGCGAACCACATCGAGAAGAACAAGGCTCGCGGTGACCTGGGCATTACCTATGACGAGGACGTTTTGCGCCTGGTCGACCTGTTCCGCGGCAACGGTTTTGCTGTCGCGGCCGTGGTCATCACCCAGTACGCCGGCCAGCCCGCCGCCGATGTGTTCCGCAATCGCCTGAACGCGCTCGGCATTCCTGCCAAGCTGCACTATCCCATCGAGGGCTATCCGCACGACGTCGACCTGATCGTGTCCGACGACGGCTATGGCAAGAACGAGTTTGTCGAGACCACTCGTCCGCTCGTTGTGGTCACCGCTCCCGGCCCTGGCTCGGGCAAGCTCGCCACCTGCCTGTCTCAGCTCTATCACGAGCACAAGCACGGCACTGCCGCCGGCTACGCCAAGTTCGAGACTTTCCCGGTTTGGAATCTGCCCCTCACGCATCCGGTCAACATCGCCTATGAGGCCGCCACGGCTGACCTCGACGATGCGAATATCATCGACTCCTTCCACTTGGAGGCCTACAACAAGACCACGGTCAACTACAACCGTGACGTCGAGGCCTTCCCGGTGGTCCGTGCTCTGATGGAAAAGATCCTGGGCAAGAGCCCCTACCAGAGCCCCACCGACATGGGCGTCAATATGGTCGGTTTTGCCATTACCGATGACGATGCCTGCCGCGACGCTTCCAAGATGGAGATCGTCCGCCGTTACTTTACCGCGGTCGAAAATGTGCGCCGTACCGGCGTGGGCGATGAGCAAGTCGACCGTCTCAAGATCATTATGAAGAAGGCCGGTATCGACAAGAATTACTCGCCGGCACGCTCGGCCGCCCTTACCAGGGAGCAGCTGACAGGTGGCCCCGTAGGCGCCATGGTCATGCCTGATGGCTCCGTGGTGACCGGCAAGACTTCCACGCGCCTGGGCGCCGCGAGCTCGCTCATCATGAATGCACTTAAGCATGTCTCGGGCGTTGACCTTGAGCTCGAGGTCATTAGCGATGAGGCGATCGAGCCTATCAGCAAGCTCAAGACGCATTTCCTGGGTAGCAAGAACCCGCGCCTGCACACCGACGAGACGCTTATGGCGCTCTCGATCACCTCGGCAACGAGCGAGACGGCGGCCCGCGTCCTTTCGGGCTTGGAGCAGCTGCGCGGCTGCGATGCCTTCTTTAGCGTGATCATCTCGCCGACGGACGAGACGGTGTTGCGCAAGCTGGGCATCAACGTGTGCTGCGAGCCCAAGTTCGAGCGTCGTGGTTTCTTCCACCGCTAAGCCTGGAGAAATTGGTCTGAAAGGGGCACATCGGGTATACATTCGGTGTGCCCCTTTTATCAACAAAAGCTACCGTTTAACCTAAAATTAGCCCGTTTACCTGCCTATAAGCGATTTGGGCGGTATACAATAACCCTAATTGTTTCATCCTTTTGCGGGGATGCCGC
This sequence comes from Collinsella sp. CLA-JM-H32B, assembly GCF_040098065.1. Lineage (NCBI taxonomy): Bacteria > Bacillati > Actinomycetota > Coriobacteriia > Coriobacteriales > Coriobacteriaceae > Collinsella > Collinsella sp. CLA-JM-H32B. The sequence goes on from NZ_JBBNNA010000011.1 coordinate 5,059, forward strand.
ATGATGGATGTTGCCGGCCATCATGGGGTGTGCCGGTCGCGCACGGTGCAAGTGATGCCCGTGCCCGGTTTGAGGAGGCTGCCATGGCTGGCAAGGGTCGTGCGAGTGTCAACGATATGAAGCGTGTCGAGGTGCAGGTGCTGATGGAGATCGCACAGCAGTCCGAAGACAACGGCGGATTTTATGGCTTTTCGCGAAAGACGCTTGCCGAGCGTGTGGGGGTGTCTCCGTATCGCGCCCGCGCGGCAATTGAGCGCTTGGAATCCGAAGACATCATTGAGGTCGTCTCGCGCTACAGCGACGACGGCGGCCAGCTCGCAAATGGTATTTGTCTTACGGAGCGTGGCGAATGGTATCTAGAGGGCATCCGTGCCGGTATGCTCGTGCAGGACTTGATCAAGGACGAAGTCGCCGATCGATAATGGCGCGCATTCATAGTGGAAACGACGCCGTCTGGGCAACCGGACGGCGTTTTGTTTCGAGATGGAGAAATGCGATTGCGCGTAAGAAAAATTGTGTGCGGCGCGCGTCGCGAGTATTACAATGAAGACCCGTAAGATGTGTATGGACAACTTCTACGGGAAGCGCAGGTAACTCAATATGACCAAGCATGTGTTCGTGACCGGCGGCGTGGTTTCGTCTCTGGGCAAGGGTATTACCGCGGCCTCGCTGGGCCGTCTGCTCAAGTCGCGCGGCTACAAGGTAACGATGCAAAAGGCCGACCCGTATCTGAACGTCGACCCCGGCACCATGAGCCCGTTCCAGCATGGCGAGGTCTTTGTGACCGAGGACGGCTACGAGTCCGATCTGGACCTGGGCCACTACGAGCGCTTTATTGATGAGAACCTGACCCGCGATTCCAACTTTACGACTGGTGCCATCTATAAGAGCCTGATCGCCCGTGAACGTCGCGGTGACTTTTTGGGCGGCACCGTGCAGGTGATTCCGCACGTCACGAACGCCATTAAGGATAAGTTCCGTCGTATTGAGGAGCAGACCGGCTCCGACGTGGTCATTACTGAGTTGGGCGGCACCATCGGTGACATCGAGTCGCAGCCGTTTGTCGAGGCCATCCGCCAGTATCGCAAGGAGGCCGGCCCCGAGAACGTCTGCTACATCCACGTGTCGCTCGTTCCCTATATCGCCGCCGCCCACGAGGTCAAGACCAAGCCGACGCAGCACTCCGTCAAGGAGCTCCGCAGCTTTGGTATCCAGCCCGATATTATCGTTCTGCGCTCCGATCACCATATCGACGATGCCATCCGCGGCAAGATCGCAAGCTTCTGCGACGTCGACACCGACTGCGTCTTTACCAACGAGGACTGCGCGAGCATCTACGATGTTCCGCAGCTGCTCGCCGAGCAGGACTTTGATCTGCGCATTTGCGAGCGTCTGGGTCTGGACCCGCGTGAGCGCGACATGAGTCAGTGGAACGAGTTCCTGCGCAAGCAGAACCATGCCAACCAGCACGCCGACAAGGTGAAGATCGCCGTCGTGGGCAAGTATACGCAGCTGCCCGATGCCTACCTGTCGGTTATCGAGGCCCTGCACCATGCGGGCGTGTTCTACGATCGCCACGTTGACGTGCAGCTGGTCGATGGCGAGAGCCTCGACGAGCAGAACGTCTCCGAGGTCCTGGGTGACGCCTCGGGCATCTTGGTCCCTGGCGGCTTTGGCAAGCGCGCCCTGGAGGGCAAGATCCTCGCGGCCGAGTTCGCCCGCGAGCACAAGATTCCGTATCTGGGCATTTGCCTGGGTATGCAGGTGGCCGTGTGCGAATTTGCCCGCAACGTGGTCGGCCTTGCCGGCGCCAGCTCTTCCGAGTTCGATCCTGATGGCCCGTATAGTGTCATCGACCTGATGAGCTCGCAGGAGGACGTGACCGAGAAGGGTGGCACCATGCGTCTGGGTGCCTATCCGTGCAAGCTTGCTGCCAATTCCCTCGCGCGCGAGGCCTATGGCGAGGAGCTCGTCTACGAGCGTCACCGTCACCGTTTTGAGTTCAACAACGCCTTCCGTGACCAGCTCGAGGACGCCGGTCTGGTTATCTCGGGCCTTTCGCCCGACGAGCGTCTAGTCGAGATGGTCGAGCTGCCGCGCGACGTACATCCGTGGTATGTGGCAACCCAGGCTCATCCCGAGTTCAAGAGCCGTCCGACCAACCCGCAGCCGCTGTTCCGCGAGTTCGTGCGCGCCTCGATTGGCCAGCATGAGGGTGTCGACCGTCTGCAGGTGACGCCCAAGAACCTCGCTACGGACTAAGGGTGCCGGAGAACCAGGAACATACCGAAGCTACTCCCTCGTCGCTTGCTGTGGTGGCGGGGGAGTATCTCGATTACCTTGCGGTCGAGCGGGGTTTGGCGCGCAATACGATTGCGGCCTACCGTCGTGACCTGACGACGTACTGCGCCTATCTGGAGCGGGCTGACATTGCGTCTTTTGAAGATGTGAGCCGTCAGGTCGTGGAGAGCTTTGTTGCCGATCGCCGCGACGGAGGCTATTCCGACGCCTCGGTGGAGCGCGCGCTTGCTGCCGTGAAGGGCCTGCATGCCTTTTTGGTGCGCGATGGGGCCGTGGCCCAAAACCCGACGGCGGCGTTGCGCCTGCCCAAAAAGGCAGATCGCCTGCCGGAATACCTTTCGGTGGAGGATGTCTCGGCACTGCTCGATCAAGACTTTCCCGAGGGCGAGATGGGGCTGCGCGATCATGCCATCTTGGAAGTGCTTTACGGTTGCGGCTTGCGCGTGAGTGAGCTGGTTGGGCTCGATGTGGGCGATATCCATATCGATGACGGGTTTGTCCTGGTGCGCGGTAAGGGCTCCAAGGAGCGTCTGGCCCCGTTGGTGGGAAGCGCGGCTCGCGCCCTGACACACTATATAGGTGACGGGCGCACTCTCCTGGCCGCCCATGCTCACGGGACGGAGACCTCGGCGGTCTTTTTAAATAAGAACGGACGTCGCCTGTCGCGCCAGGCCGTGCATGCGATATGCGAGCGGTACGGGCGCCAGGTGGGGCTGGTGGGGCTCCACCCCCACACCCTGCGCCACTCCTTTGCCACCCACATGCTCGCGGGCGGTGCCGACTTGCGTGTGCTGCAGGAGATTTTGGGCCATGCCGATATTTCGACCACGCAGGTCTACACGCATGTCGACCGCACGCAACTGACCGAGGTCTATCTGGCGGCGCATCCGCTGGCACATCGCTAGCACCTCGCTGACCTGCATATTTATAAATATTAAAGGGGATGGGCCCCAGATTGCCGAGACGCACTTTTGCGCGCATGGGCAATCTGGGGCCCGTCCCATTTTTCGCCAGACACCGACGCGGTGGTGGGCCGTGTGTACCGTGGGTGGGAGGAGTTTGGGGGCGATGTGAACGGCGTGTAAAGGGACGTAAAAATCGCCTCAAGGTCAACTTGAAGGTTGAGGTTCGCGGGCGTGGTTCTACAGGTGGCATCCCACCTTTGCTGCAAACACAACATATTGTGTTTTCGAACATATGCTCGGGGGTGTTTTACAACATATTGGGGGTGGAGTGGTGGGGCGGGGTGGGGGAAGGGGTGGGGAAAGGTGTTGAAAAATGGGGCGGTTCCCCATATTATTGATGACGTCGACAGGCGGGGTGGTTCCCCGCGTACGTGCCATCTGAGTAACCGAGGGGAGGGCGCACATGGGAATGACGGGTGCATACGAGCGCAATCTCGATGCAAAAGGCCGTCTATCCCTGCCTGCACCCCTTCGCGAGGAGCTTGGAGAGCACGTTCGCGTGTTCAAAGCCCTGGATGTCGATGCTCTGTACGTGTTCTCTGCCGAGGCCTTCGATAAGTGGGTCGAAGGACTCTTCGCGGGTCGTGAGGGCCACGAGGGTTTTAACCCGCGTGACATCAACGACCAGAAGCTCATGAGGGCGATTAACAAGCGCACCACGTCGATGGATGTGGACAGCGCGGGTCGTATCGGTCTTTCTGAGTCTCTCCGCAAGCAGGCGAACCTCGACCGCGAGGTCACGGTTGTGGGCAACTACGACCACCTTGAGGTTTGGGACCGCGCTACGGCCGATGAGGACGATGACGACGAGGCCCTGCTGGACCTCTTCTTCTCGTAAGGGCAAGGCACGAGTAACGGATGGAGCGTGGGATCTTGACACAAGAATATCGGCATGAACCTGTCATGCTCGGCGAAGTGCTTGAGTCGCTGCAGCTAAAGAGCGGCTCCGTCGTCTGCGACTGCACCCTTGGCGGTGCCGGCCATTCGGTAAAGATGGCCGCGCAGGTGGGGGAGACCGGCCTTTTGCTCGGCGTCGATCAGGACGACATGGCCCTCGAGGCCGCTGGCGCCCGTCTGGACCGCGAGGTTCCCGGCGTACCACACCAGCTGCTGAAGGGCAACTTCGGCGACTTGGACGAGCTGCTTTGCTCGGCCGAGGTGCCCGGGGTCGATGGTTTCCTGTTCGACTTGGGCGTTTCGTCGCCGCAACTCGATATCCCTGGCAGGGGCTTTTCGTACAACGAGGACGCCCCATTGGACATGCGGATGGATCCGGGTAACAACACCTTAAACGCAGCTGAGGTCATCAACACCTATAACGAACACGACCTCGCCCGGATTCTACGCGTCTACGGCGAAGAGAAGTTCGCCTCGCAGATCGCGCGCGAGATCGTGCGCCGCCGCGAGCATGAACCGATCGAAACCACCGGTCAGTTTGTCGAGATCATCAAGGCTGGTATCCCCGCTGCCGCTCGTCGGCATGGCGGACACCCAGCCAAGAAAAGTTTCCAGGCCATTCGCATCGAGGTCAATCACGAACTCGATGTGCTCGAGCGAGGGCTTGACGCCGCCACAAGGTGGCTCAACCCGGGCGGACGCATCTGCGTCATCTCGTATCACTCGCTCGAGGACCGTATCGTAAAGAACCACTTTAAGGAGATGAGCCAGGGGTGCACGTGTCCGCCGGAGATTCCGGTGTGCGTGTGCGGCAACGTGCCGATACTCAAGGTCATCACCCGCAAACCCCTGGTTGCCCAACCCGATGAGGTTGCGCGCAACCCTCGGGCGAGATCAGCCAAGATCCGCGTGGCGCAGCGTCTGTAGACGCGACCGCGCGATATTGGACCTCCCGCTCGTACCACAAACGAAGCTTAAACACACTACCAACGTACTCGGGATGGGAGGCGGCATATCATGGGCTACAACACCTCAAACGCAGCACTCGCCTATGATATGAACGCCATGCCCGCCTATCGTGAGGCACCGCAGGCTCCCGTTGCTCCCCGCGAGCAGCGCACGCCGCGCTTTGATGTCTACACGGGCGCGGGCCGTCAGGCAAACCAGGCGGTAAGCCCGGTTTTCATGAGCGTTCTTAAAACGTTTTGCATCATTGCGGCCATCTTCATGACGATCGGTGTCGCCCGCGTGGCGCTCGCCGGCGTTACGGCCCAGGTGCTCAACAGCAACGCCGCGCTTACCAACACGCTCGAGAAGGCGACCGACGAGAGCTCCGACCTGGAGGTCATGCATTCGGTCTATGGTGCCGACACGCGCATTCGCGACCTTGCGGGTGCTTATGGCATGGTGGAGCCCAGCGAGAGCGTTACACTTGATTTTTCGCAGGATGCAGCCGCGGGCGCTAGCTCGACCGCGACCGCTCAGTAACAAGACGGTAGCTGAGTATGACAAATGACTATCGCCGCGGCTCCGACGGGGGTCGCGGTTCTGGACGTCCCTCATCGCGGGGACGTTCTGGTTATCAAGGAACGGGTCGGCCATCTTACAACGCGAGGCCGTCCTATGGCAACGACCCCGCATCGCGTCTCCGTGGCTCGAGTGGCCCTCAAATGCATAACACCAGACCGCGCAAGAGCTCGTCGACCGAATGGCTCACGGGCACGCCGCTGCCCCGTCGCAAAGCCGTCATGGGCTTTATCGGGCTTGGCTTGGGTTTGGGCGTCCTTCGCCTTGCCGACTATCAAATCGTGGAAGCCGATAAGTTGCGCGACCGCGCCGATGCACGTCGCTTGCTTGCGCAGACGCTGTATGCCAAGCGCGGTACCATCTACGACCGTAACGGCAACGTGCTGACGTCGTCGGTCGAATGCCGCAACATCGCCGTGAATCCTCAGCTTATCGAGGACGTTGACAAGACGGTGTCGGCGCTGGTCAAAGCCACGGGCATCGATAAAAAGACCTGTCGCGAGCTCGTTGAGTCGGATGGCACCTGGGTGTATATCAAACGTCAGGTGGACGAGGATGATGTCGCGGCGCTGGAGAAGAAGAACCTGCCAGGCGTGCTCTTTGAGCAGGCCATGAAGCGCGTATACCCCTACGGCAATCTGGCATCGCAGGTGCTTGGCGTGGTAAACGTGGACAACGACGGTCTGACGGGCCTCGAAAAACAGTACAACAAGCTTTTGACCGGAACCAACGGTTCGCTGGTGCGCGAGCGGGCGAGGGACGGTAGCTATATCGCGGGCGGCGCCTATAAAAAGGTGGCGGCGGTTGACGGCGTGGACATCGTGACGACGCTCGATGTCAATATCCAGCGTGCCGCCGAGGACGCCCTGGCCGAGGCGGTCGAAAAGACCAAGGCCAAGAATGGCTCGGCCCTGGTCACCGATCCCACGACGGGCGAGATTCTGGCGGCATGCTCGTATCCGACATATGACCAGACCGATCTGGAAAACGCCAAGACCGAGGACATGAACTTGCGTCTGGTTACCGATGCCTACGAGCCCGGCTCGGTCTTTAAGACGCTCGTGGCCGGTGCCGGCTTCGACTTGGGCGCCGTGCGTTCGAGCACGTCGTTTGAGGTACCGGCGAGCATTAAGGTCGGCGACGACACCGTTACCGACGCCGATAAGCGCGACTACACCATGACCATGGACGTGCGCGAGATGATGCGCCGTTCGTCCAATGTGGGCTTTGTCCTGGTGGGACGCAAGATCGGTGCCGATGATTTTGCCACCTATGTGGACAAGTGGGGTATCGGTCATAGCTCCGGTGTCGATTTTCCGGGTGAGAGCCTGGGCATCGTCAAGGAGCGCGACCAGTACGACGGCGCCACGCTGGGCTCGATGAGCTTTGGCCAGGCGCTGTCCGTCTCGCCGATTGAGGTCGCACGTGCCGTGGGCGGCATAGCGAACGGCGGCGTGATGATGACTCCGCACTTCTATAAGTCCAGCAAGGGTGATGAGAAGGACTGGGGCGAAGGCGAGCGTGCGATTTCGGAGGACGCTGCCGCCCAGGTGACATCGTGCATGCAGACGGTCGTGTCCGAAGGCACGGGCGTTGGCGGTGCGGTCGATGGCTATGACGTGGCGGGCAAGACCGGTACGGCCGAGCGTGCTGACGAGAACGGCGGTTACCTCAAGGAGAACTACATGTCGTCCTTTATGGGCTTTGCGCCGGCACAATCGCCCAAGGTGCTGTGCTATATCACACTCGATGGAACGCCGAGCGGCTCGGATGCCGCCGCGGTGCCATTCCAGTCCATTATGGCCAACGCGCTCGACGTGCTGGGTATCCCGCGCACGAAGTAGGGGGTTACAATCTTGAGCGTGGCCTGCCGTTTGATCTGAAGGGTGTTCACATGCCCTGCACCACGCGCGCATGGCACTGGGATACAATACGCCGATAGCATTATTAGGTTTACAGGGGAGCTGCAATGATAGAGATCGCCGTCAACAACCTCGCGGCCTCAACGGGGGCCCGAACCGTGACGGAAGAAGTCGATCGGGTATGCCGCGGGTGCGTTATCGACTCGCGTCAGGTCGAGGAGGGGACGATCTTTGTCGCCTTCCCTGGCGAAAAGGTCGACGGCAATGATTTTGCCTCCCGTGCCATCGAGTCGGGTGCCGGTGCCGTCGTGATGACGCGCGAGCCCGATGCCGAGCTGGTTTCGCTGGCGCAGGACAAGGGATGCGCCATCTTGCTGACCGACGACCCCGTGGAGTTCTTGCTGCGCCTGGCGCACGTATATCGCTTGGAGCTTGGCTGCCTGGTCGTCGGCATTACCGGTTCGATTGGCAAGACGACGACCAAGGACGTGCTCGCCGCCGTGCTCGCCAAGCGTTATCGCGTCTGGGCCACGAAGGGCAATTTCAACAACTTGATCGGCATGCCGCTCACGGTGCTTTCCGCTCCGGCCGATACCGAGGTTCTGGTGCTCGAGATGGGCATGAACCATTTTCATGAGATTGAGCGCCTGTCCCAGTCTGCCAACCCCAATCTTGCCATCGTGAGCAAGATCGGAACCTCCCACATCGGCATCCTGGGCAGCCGCGAGAACATCGCCCGCGCCAAGTCCGAGATTGTCCAGGGCATGTGCGCCGCCGGCGACTTCTCGCCGTTGCTGGTTTTGGGCGGCGAGGACGACTTTACGCCGTTCATTCGCGATACGTTCGCCCAGCCTGCGGGTATTGACGTGATGCTGGCCGGTGTCTCGGACGACGACGAGGTCCGCGCGCGCGACATTCGCGTCGACGACGAGGGCCATCCGGTCTTTACGCTCGACTTTGGTCAGGGCGACACGGTCGATACCATGTTGGCTATTCCCGGTGTGCAGTCCGTGCCCAATGCCGTCAAGGCCGCCGCGGTCGCCTATCGTCTTGGCGTGACGCCCGAGCAGATCGATGCTGCCTTTAGGGGCCTTACGATCACCGGTCACCGTCAGGAGATCAAGCGCGCCAAGAGCGGAGCACGCATCATCGACGACTCCTATAACGCCAGTGCCGAGTCTATGGCTGCCGGCCTCGATTTGCTGTGCTCACTCATCTGTGACGGTTCGCGCATGGCGATCCTGGGCGAGATGGGCGAGATGGGCGACGAGGCCCCCCGCATGCATGAGCTCGTGGGCGCCTATGCCGCCGCCAAGAAGCTCGACATGCTCGCGTGCGTCGGCGGCGAGCTGGCTCAGCTCATGGCCGATGCCGCACGCATGATGGGTATGGATGAGGACCGCATCCAGGTGTTCTCCGATTATCAGCAGGTGCTCGACCGCATGGGCGGCGCGCTTGAAAATCATGATGTTGTACTGGTCAAGGGTTCCCGTTTTGTTGAGCTCGACCGCTTTGTGGAAGGTGTGTGCTAGCCCATGTTCGGCAATCCCTCGTATCCTACGTATCAGGCCTTTTTGGGACTTGGCATCGCTGCCGCCATTGCGTTGCTGCTTATGCCGTGGTGGATCAAGCTGCTGAAGGTCGAGGGTATCGGCCAGCAGGTTCGAGCCGACGGCCCCAAGCGTCATTTGATTAAACAGGGTACGCCTACCATGGGCGGCGTCATCATCCTTGTCGCGATCTCGCTGACCTGCCTGCTGATGGGCAAGCTCACCACCGAGCTTGTGCTCGTGCTGCTTGCAACGCTGGCCACCGGCGTTCTGGGTCTCATCGACGATCTGACCTCCGTCACGCATGGTCGCTCGCTCGGCCTGACGCCTCACGCCAAGATGATCGGTCTGACCATCATCTGCGTCACCTTTACCGTGCTCGCCGTCAATTGGTGCGGCGTCGCCCCCGAGATTCGTTTTCCCGGCGGCCTGACGATTGACCTCGGTGTTCTTTCGACCACCATCTGCGGCCTTTCGTTTCCGTGGCTCTACATTGTATTTTGCTGGCTGATGATCGCTGGTCTTTCCAATGCCGTGAACCTGACCGATGGTCTGGACGGCCTTGCCGGCGGCACTTCCATGATCGCCATGCTCGCCATGGCCGCCATGGCGTTTTTGCACGGTGACGTGAACCTGTCCATCTTCTGCACGGCGTGCGCCGGTGCCTGCCTGGGCTTTTTGTGGTTCAACTGCTACCCGGCGAGCATCTTTATGGGTGATACCGGTTCGCTTGCCCTGGGTGCCGCTTTTGCCTGCACCTCCATCATGACCAACACCGAAGTCGTTTCCCTCATCATCGGCGGTCTGTTTATCGTCGAGACCCTGTCGGTCATGATCCAGGTTGTCTATTTCCACTTTACGCACAAGCGCGTCTTCCTTATGGCGCCCATTCATCATCATTTCGAAAAGAAGGGCTGGGCCGAGACCAAGGTCGTTATCCGTTTTTGGATTATCGCCGCGGCCTTTGGCGCCGTTGGCCTCGCCCTGTTCTTCCAGTTGGGATAGTGGTCTTTCATGCCTCTTGCTGATGTCTTTAGCCTGCTTGTTTTGGGGCAGGGTAAATCCGGTCTCGATGTCGCCCGTTGGGCGTTGGCTCACCCCGAGCGCGTGAGCGCCACGACCGTGTATGGCGGCGGTACCTCCGAGCCCAATGACGCCACGCGTGCGCTCGAGGCGCAGGGCGCGTCGTTTGTCTACGGCACCGAGCAGGTCGAGGGTGCCTATGACGTGTGCGTGACATGCCCGGGTATCTCGGAGTTTTCGGCCTTCTTTAAGGCCGGGCGTGAGCATGCCGCTCAGATTATGGGCGAGCCCGAGTTTGCCTATCGCCTGTCTCCCCAAAATTGGATCGCCATCACGGGCACCAACGGCAAGACAACTACCACGTCGCTGACCGATTATCTGCTCAAGGCCGCCGGTGAAGCCAGCGTGGCCGTCGGCAATATCGGTGAGCCGCCGGTGAACGAGATCGACGGCCGCGCACACAATGAGTGGTTTGTGGCCGAGCTGTCGAGTTATCAGATTGCTACGACAGCCGAGCTTCATCCTCGCGTGGCGGTGCTGCTCAACATCACGCCCGACCACCTGGGCTGGCACAAGAGCCACAAGAACTATGCGCTTGCCAAGATCAAGTTGTTCGAGAATATGGTCGACGACGACCTCGTGGTTATCGACGTTGAGGATGCCGGCATCCATGAGTTCGATGAGTACATCTACACACCGGGTCGCCGCATCTGCAAGGTCGCTTTTGACGAGCCCGAGGGTGCAGACGCCGCCTTTGTGCGCGATGGCAAGATGGTCGTGCGCCTGAAGGGCGTCGAGACTCAGCTTGTCGCCACGTCCGAGCTCAAGATCTCGGGCCATCACAATGTCATTAATGCCCTATGTGCCGCCACGGCTGCTCTGGCCGTCGGTGCCGATCCCGAGGGCGTTTGCCGCGGTTTGGCATCGTTCCAGCCACTCGAACACCGCGTGGAACCCTGCGGCGAGATCGATGGCGTGCGCTACGTCAACGATTCCAAGGCAACGAACACCGATGCGGTCGAAAAGGCCCTGACGGCGTTTCCCGACGACGATGTGATCTTGCTGCTCGGCGGCCACGATAAGGGTACCCCGCTTGCGGACTTTGCCCGCGTCGTTATGGACAACGTGCGCTCGGTCGTTTGCTTTGGCGATGCGCGCGAGCGCTTTACCGCCGCTATGGACGAGGCCGATGTCGATGGTGACGTGGATATCGCCCAGGCCGATGATCTGCGCGATGCCGTTGACGTTGCCCGCTCGCTCTCGAGCCGCGGCGACGTGATCCTGCTTTCGCCCGCCTGCTCTTCGTTCGACGAGTTCTCGGGCTACGAGGAGCGCGGTCGCGTGTTTAAGGACTACGTGGCCCAGCTTGCCGCGGCAGCGAAATCGCAAACGGAATAGGGGTTGCCGGTGAGAGAGGAGAGCCCCCAAAGTGATATGAGGAGGCCCGACTCGGACCGTGCTTCCTCGCTGCGTAGCACGCCGCGTTCCGGACGCGGCGGGCAGACGTTCGGTGAGCGCTATATTGCCGGCGTCCCCGCCCGCATCATGCGCCCCCGTTTGATATTTATGGCTTGCCTGTTTAGCTTGGTTTGCTTCGGCTTGCTGATGGTGTACTCGGCATCTTCGGTCGAGGCGCTGCACGAGAATGGTACGGCGACGTTTTTCCTGTTTCGACAGGCCGCGTTTGCTGGAGTTGGCGTGCTGGCCATGGTTGCCATCGTGCGCGTCTTGCCGGACAGTTGGTTTGGGGAAGACGTGCTCAGGATCTTCCTCATGGGCATGATAGGGCTACTGGTTCTGGTGTTCTTTATGGGTAGCGGCAGTCGTGGCGCCACGCGTTGGCTCAACATCGCCGGTATTCAGTTCCAGCCGTCTGAGTTTTTAAAGCCGTTCGCCATCGCGTATTCGGCCATCATGCTCGACCGCATCTTTTCGCCCGGCGGCAACATCAACGAGTTTCTTCGCAAGATGGGTGTCTACCTGGGCATTTCGCTCTTTCTGATTTTTGTTCAGCCCGATTTTGGCACCGTTCTGATCATCTTGCTGACCCTCATGTGCATGGCGTTGTTTGCGGGATTGGACCCCAAATATATCGTTTGGACGGTCGTTGCCGGCATCGCCGTCATTGCGATCGCCCTTATCGCCGAGCCGTATCGTATGACGCGTGTCGAGGTTGCTTGGAATCCTTGGGCAGACGAATATGGTGATGGCTATCAGGCCACACTTGCCATTATGGCGTTTGCCTCGGGCGGCCTGTTCGGTCGCGGTATCGGTAACTCCACCATGAAGTACTCGTATTTGCCCGAGGCGCATAACGACTACATCTTGGCTATTATCGGCGAGGAAGTTGGCTTTATCGGAACCGTGCTGTTCTTCTTGGTGTTCGCGATGCTGATCTACTCGGCGTTTCGTATTGCCGAGCAGGCGACCGACCGTCGCGGAGCACTTATGGCATCGGGTTCCGCGGTCATCCTTGCGGTGCAGTTTTTGATCAACGCGCTGGGCATTCTCAATGTGTTTCCCATGACGGGCAAGCCTCTGCCGTTTATTAGCTACGGCGGCTCGTCGATTATTGTGTCGCTTATGCTCGCCGGTCTGATCCTGCGCGTTTCGTATGAGAGCGCCCGTCGCGATGAGTACGACCGTCGTCGCGAGAGCTTTGCCGTTATGGATGAGAGTACCGCCGGCGTGCCCCATGTGCGCGGTGAGCGATCTTCGCGTAACGGCTTTACCGTCCTGGATGGCTCTGCGACCGAGCCGGCAGCCCGTTCACGTCAGCGAACGGCGCCGCAAGGTCGTCCACAGCGTCCTACTCATCGCAATGCGGGCGGCGGATATAATCGAATCGATTTGAATTCGGACCCGTCGGCGCGTTTGCGCACCGATGACCAGGGGCCGCGTGTACGAAGGGATTACCATGACCGATAAGATGACCGTTGCTATTGCAGCTGGCGGCACGGCAGGACATATCAACCCCGCGCTCGCCTTGGCCGAGGAGCTGCGTGACCGCGGTCATCACGTTGTGTTCGTGGGCCAGTCGCGCAAACTCGAGGGTCGTCTGGTTCCCGAGGCCGGATTCGATTTTGTGCCCATCACGGTCACGGGCTTCGATCGCTCCCGTCCCTGGACGGCGCTGACCTCGCTGTGGCGCGTCAACAAGGCGAAGCGCGCGCTTGCCCGTCACTTCTCGAAGGTCGGTAAGCCCGATGCCGCTATCGGCTTTGGTGCTTACGTTGAGGTCCCGCTGCTGGGTTGGTGCAAGGGCGCCGGCGTTCCGTATCTGCTGCACGAGCAGAACTCTGTTCCGGGTCTGGCCAATAAGATGATGAACTCACATGCCGCCCGCGTGTGCATTTCGGTACCTGCGGCCCGTGCGGTCTTTGAGCGCGAGGGCGACCCCGACCATGTGCTCATGACGGGCAATCCCGTGCGTCGTTCGGTGATCGAGGGCGATCGCGCCCGCGGTCGCAAGACGCTCGGTGTGCCCGAGGACGCGACACTTCTGCTCGTCTTTGGTGGTTCACTCGGTGCCCAGCATCTCAACGAGCGCGTTGCCTCGCTCAAGAGTGAGCTGCTGACCCGCGAGAATCTCTATATTTTGCATTCGACGGGTGCCGACGGCTTTGAGGAGACCGAGCGCGTTTTGGCGCTGACGCCCGAGGAGGCGAAGCGCTATCGTGTCCAGCCCTACATCGACAACATGGGCGATATGCTGGCTGCGGCCGATTTGGTGCTCTCGCGTTCCGGTGCCTCTAGCGTGGCCGAGATCGCCGCGCTTGCCGTGCCCTCGGTGCTCGTGCCGTATCCGCACGCGACGGCCGACCACCAGACCACGAATGCGCGCTACCTGGTCGATGCCGGTGCCGGCGTGCTATGCGCCGATGCCGATATCGATGCCCCTGCCTTTGCCGACGAGCTGCTGCACCTGATCGATGACGCTGCGGCGCGTGATGCCATGCGTCAGGCGGCGCGTGGCTTGGCCCAGGACCGTGCCGCCGCGCTTTTGGCCGACGCGGTAGAGGGATTGCGTTAGTTAGACGGGATATCACCGGTCGCCCTCGCGCGGATGCGGTAGGTGCGGTACAGTTAACGGGTTACAGGCAGTGTTTACGCAAGGAGTACACGAGCACATGGCTGATTCCCAGACTGCAACCTCCGCGCCCGAGTTCAAGAGCGCCCACTTTATCGGTATCGGCGGCGCCGGCATGAGCGGCATCGCCCTCGTCCTGCACGAGCGCGGTTATACCGTTACCGGCTCCGACCTTAAGACATCGCGCTATATTCGCCAGCTTACCCGCGCCGGTGTGAAGGTCCACGTGGGCCACGAGGCTGCGACGATTGACGAGGTCAAGCCCGACGTGGTTGTGGTCTCCACTGCTATTCCCGAGTCCAACCCCGAGCTCGTGCGTGCCCGCGAGCTCGGTATTCCCGTGTGGCCCCGTGCCAAGATGCTCTCGGCCCTGGGTCACGGCTACACCACCGTCGCCGTCGCCGGTACTCACGGCAAGACCACGACCTCTTCGATGTGCGCTACCATGCTCGACCGCATGGGTCTGGACCCCAGCTTCCTGATCGGTGGCATTGTCGAGGGCTACGACACCAACGGCAAGAACGGCTCGGGCGACTATTTTGTCGCCGAGGCCGACGAGTCCGACAGCTCGTTCCTGTTCCTGAACCCCAACGTGGTCATCGTGACCAACGTCGAGGCCGACCATCTCGATCATTACTCGGGCATCGAGGAGATCGAGGCCACCTTTGCCAAGTTTATGGGCCTGGTTGGAGAGAGCGGTACCGTCATCGTTTGTGGCGAGGACCCGCATCTGGTCGAGCTCGCCAAGTCGACGGGCCGTCATGTGCTTTCCTATGGCTTTGCCGAGAACAACGACATCGTCTGCGTGCATCCGGATGTCAAGGGCATCCAGAGCGACTTTATCGTTCGCTTTGAGGACGGCACCGAGCACGCTGTCGAGATTAAGAGCAACCCCGGTCGTCACAACATGCTCAACGCCACGGCCGTCTTGACCGTCGCCCATGTCCTGGGTCTCGATATCGACGCCGCCGCTAAGGCACTTTCGAGTTTTGAGGGTGTCCGCCGTCGCTTTACCCACGTGGGCGATATCGACGGCATCACGGTGGTTGACGATTACGGCCATCATCCCACCGAGATCAAGGCGACGCTCGCTGCTGCCTCTTCGCTGGGCTACAAGCATGTCGACGTCGTGTTCCAGCCGCACCGCTATTCGCGCCTGCAGGCTCTGTGCGATGACTTTGCCGATGCTTTTGCCAACGCCGATAAGCTGCTGCTGATCGATGTGTTCTCCGCCGGCGAGATGCCGATTCCGGGCGTTACCTCCAAGATGCTCGCAGATACCGTTCGCGCTAAGCACCCCGGCAAGGAGGTCGTGTACTGCTCCAGCCGTCTTGAGCTCAACCAGGAGCTTGAGAAGCTCGTGGGCGAGGGTGATCTGCTGCTCACCATGGGTGCCGGTGACGTTACGACCGTCGGCCCCGAGTTCATCGAGTATCTGACTGCCAAGAAAGACGCTTAAACCCCATGGGTCTGTTTAACGCCGTCATGGCGCTTTCGGGCATGATCGACACGGACGTGGTCGAGGACGAACGTCTTGCACGCCATACAAGCTATCGTATCGGTGGCAAGGCCGACCTCTTTGTGACGTGCCATAGCTACCATGCCCTGCGTCGCGCCGTGGCGGTGCTCGACCGCGAGCAGGTGCCGTGGGTGATTATCGGCAAGGGGTCCAATCTGCTTGTTGCCGATGCCGGTTATCGCGGCGCCGTTATTTCGCTGGGACGTGAGTTTCAGCGCACGGTTGTTGCCGAGGACGGCTGCACGCTGACCGTTGGTGCGGGCGTGATGTTCGCGCGTTTGGTCAACGACGCCTTGTCGCGCGGGCTTTCGGGCCTTGAGTTCGCGGTCGGTATTCCCGGTTCGGTCGGCGGCGCCGTGTCCATGAACGCAGGTACGCGGACCGAGTGGATCGGCTCCCTTATCGAGGACGTGGTCACGTTTGATCCGGCGTCCGGTATAAAGCACTATGCAGGGTCCGAGATCGCTTGGGGGTATCGCGAGTGCAGCTTGCCGCGTAACGAGATCATTCTCGAGTGCGTGCTCAAGCTCAAACCCGCGTCCAAGGCCGACATTCGCGAGCGTATGGAGCGGTACCTGACGCGCCGCAAGCGCACGCAGCCCATGGGCCGTGCATCCTGCGGATCGGTCTTTCGCAACCCGCCCGATGCAAGCGTGGGCAAGTTGATTGAGGATTGTGGATTAAAGGGTTTTTCGGTTGGCGGTGCGGAAGTTTCGCCCGTACACGCTAATTTTATCGTTAATAACGGAACCGCCTCGGCCGATGACGTGGCCGCGGTTATCAGGCATGTGCACGGAAAGGTGAGGGAGGCGTATGGCATCGAGCTCAGACCGGAAGTTAAATTCCTCGGCTTCTAGAGCATCGAAACCAACCTTCCGCCGCGCCGGAGGGCGTTCCGGCGCACCTGCCCAGCCTCAACATAAGCCCGCCATGCCCTCCAAGTCTGTTGGGCCCGTTCGTCCTGCCAAGCGCCCGGTCGTCGGCTCGCAGCTGGGAGGACGCCCCACTTCTAAAAAGACGAGCCGTCCGGCTCCGCGTCCTTCGGTGACGCCCAAACCGGCGATGGGCACCAAGACCTCCCGACCCATGGCGACGCCCAAGCCTTCGCTGGGAACTCGTGCGCCGCATGCCGGCCGTACGTTGGCTGGCGCTAAGCCGCGTTCACTGACATCGGTACCCGCCGCCAAGGCGTCTTCGGCAAAAAAAGGCATCAATCCTCTGTCATCACTGGGTGCCATGGCAAACAAGACGACCGACGCCGCTTCTGCCATGAAGGGTAAGGGCAAGATCGCGGGCGGCATCCTGGCAGCCGTGGCCGTACTTGCCATTGTTGCCATCGTCGTCATCAACTCTGGCCTGTTCGCCGCCACCGATATTCAGATTCATGGCAGCGAGCATGTGACCAAGCACGACGCCATGCAGCTCATCAGTCTTCCCGAGAACACGTCGCTCTTTAACGTGGATCCCGATCGGATCACCGAGGGCCTCAAGCAAAACCCGTGGGTCTCGGGCGTGGATGTCCAGCGCCAGTTTCCCCATACGCTTATCATCACGCCGACGGAGCGCAAAGTTATCGCCATTGCGTATATCAGCTCCGACGACCTTGCCTGGGCTATCGGAGACGATGACACCTGGATCGCTCCGCTGTCGACGTCTGTCGAGGTGGACGACCAGGGGAACGTCATTACATCGGGGGAGGGCGCCAACACCCTGACCGGCATCGATGCGGCCCTGGCGCTTGCCAAGCACTACGGCGCCGTGCTGTTGACTGACGTCTCGGCCGATGTCGCACCGGTTTCGGGTCGGGCGGTGAGCTCCAAGGCCGTCAAGGCCGGCCTGGATTACGCACGAGGTTTTTCGAGCGAGTTCTTGGACCAGGTGAAGGATATTTCCACGCCTTCTGTTGAGGCTATCTCGGCAAATCTCGACAACGGCGTCGAGGTGTCGCTGGGCGATTCGGATGATATCGCCAAGAAAGAACGCATCGTGACCAAGCTGCTTTCGCAGGTAGAGGGCGTAACCTATATCAATGTGCGCTCTCCGGGCAACTACACGTTTAGGAACGCACCGACCGCCTAGCATACTAAATGGCTTTGTTGAGGGGCCATGCCACGCCGTTTATCTGGTTTGTTTGGTTTTCACGGTCATTTATTTGACTGAAACGTTCATAATGTGCAAACATAATACGGTTTACCTTTGCATTTACTTTCAACCTGAAGGTTAATGTGCGCAGGGGTCAACCCATGCTATGGCTATAACCTTTGTTCGGAGGACCGACATGCACGAGACAGAGATCAACAACTACCTTGCCGTCATTAAGGTGGTCGGCGTCGGCGGCGGCGGTACCAACGCGGTCAATCGAATGATCGAAGAGGGCATCCGCGGCGTCGAGTTTGTTGCCATCAACACCGATGCTCAGGCGCTCGCGATCTCTGATGCCGATATCAAGGTGCACATCGGCACCGACCTTACCCGCGGCCTGGGCGCCGGCGCCAACCCCGAGGTTGGCCGCAAGGCTGCCGATGAGTCCCGCGACGATATCGCCGAGGCGCTCGCTGGCGCCGACATGGTGTTCATCACCTGCGGCGAGGGCGGTGGTACCGGTACCGGCGCCGCTCCCATCGTTGCCGATATCGCGATGAACGAGGTCGGCGCGCTGACCGTCGCCGTCGTGACCAAGCCCTTTACCTTCGAGGGTCGCAAGCGCAAGAAGAGCGCCGAGGAGGGCATCAAGACCCTCTCCGATTGCGTTGACACCATGATCGTTATCCCTAACGACAAGCTGCTCGACATCGCCGAGAAGAAGACCACGATGCTCGAGGCCTTCGCAATTGCCGATGGCGTCCTTTCCCAGGGCACCCAGGGCATCACCGACCTCATCACCGTCCCGGGTATCATCAACCTGGACTTCGCCGATGTTAAGACCATCATGAAGCAGGCCGGTACCGCCATGATGGGTATCGGTACCGCTTCTGGGGACACCCGTGCCGTCGACGCTGCTCAGCAGGCTATCTCCAGTCCGCTGCTCGAGAGCTCCATCGATGGCGCCACGCGCGTCCTGCTTTCCATCGCCGGCTCCAAGGACCTGGGCATCCAGGAGATCAGCGACGCCGCCGACGTTGTCGCCAATGCTGTCGACCCCGAGGCCAACATCATCTTCGGTACCGTTGTTGACGAGTCCCTGGGCGACCAGGTGCGCATCACCGTTATCGCTACGGGCTTCTCCGACTCCAACGTCAACCGTCAGGACGAGCTCTTCGCTGCCCAGCAGTCCCAGAGCAAGGCTGCTGCTTCTGCTGAGCCGCAGCGCACTGCTCCGGCTGCCAGCCCCGCTCAGGCTGCCCCGACTCGCAGCGTCGGTGGTACCGAGCTGCCCAACTTTGGCAACGATCAGTTTGAGCTTCCCGACTTCCTCAAGCGCGGCAGCTTCTAAGTCGTTCTTCGCATTGTTTTGCACAGGGGCGCGTCCGTATGGATGCGCCCTTTTTGTTTCTCGTTTGTAAACGAAAGCCTCCAATCTCCTTACGTTCCCTTTACGTTTGGTCCCTACCGCTGCGGGTATCCTTTTAAAGAAGTATGGCAGCCGTATGACACGGACTGCTGCGGCTTCGCCGCGATACTTGTGTTATTAGGAGGCTTTAGTATGGCAGCACGTGCGGACAACGTTTCGCGTGTCGACCATGATGGAGTTACGTTGGTAGAGGGCGCGACGCACGATGTCCGCTTTGCCTTTACCGAGCGCACCGGTGGCGTTTCCGAAGATGCGTACTCCTCGCTCAATCTGGGCTCGCATGTTGGCGATGACCCCTTTACCGTTCAAGAAAATCGTCGCCGCGTACTCGAGGCCATGGGTGCCGCCGAGTGCGAGCACAACTTGCTTGTCCCCAATCAAGTACACGGTGACCATGTCGTGACGGTGACCTCGAACGGCGCCGAAGATCTCGAGAACATTCGTGAGCAGATTGCCGAGGGCTGTGATGCCCTCGTCTGCACGGCGCATAAGGTGCCCGTGATGCTCTGCTTTGCCGATTGTGTTCCCGTGGTGCTGGTGGCTCCCGGCGGCTTTGCCGTGGTGCATTCTGGCTGGAAGGGCACGATTGCACGCATTTCCGCCAAGGCCTGCCAAGCACTCTGCGAGGCGGCTGGCTGCACGCCGGAGGACATCTCTGCTTATATTGGGCCCCATATCCTGGGCGACGAGTATGAGGTGTCCCAAGAACTTATGGATCGCTTTGCCGCCGAGTTCGCGTGCATCGATGCTACCGCTTCCCGTATGCTCGATCTTTCCGCCGCCATTCGCGAGGCGCTGGTGGATGCCGGTGTCGATGTGAATGGCATTGTGGACCCCAAACTTTCCACCGTGCGTCAAAACGACCGCTTTTATTCCTATCGCAACGAGGGCGGGACCTGTGGGCGCCATGCTGCGATCGGCGTGATGCTATGAGAAAGATCGCATCGGTCCTGAGTGCAGCAGTGCTCGCGCTCACGCTGTGCGCCTGCTCCTCGGGATCTTCTACGTCTTCTATTACCGTGGCCGGCTCGACCACCTGCCTTCCCATTGCCGAGATTGCGGCCGAGGGCTTTAAGGAAGAGACCGGCATCGACGTGCTCGTCTCCGGCCTTGGCTCATCTGCTGGCATCGAAGCTGTTAGCGCCGGCACCGCCGACATCGCCAGCTCGTCTCGTGGCCTCAATGCCGACGAGCAGGATTTGGGCCTGACGCCTATCGTTATCGCACACGACGGCATTGCAGTCATCGTGAACGACGACAACCCGGTCGACAATCTCTCGACCGAGCAGCTCCGCGATATTTACGCCGGCAAGATCACCAACTGGAAAGAAGTCGGCGGAGAGGACCTGAAGATTCAGGTTATCAACCGCGACGAGGCGTCCGGTACGCGCGAGGCCTTCCGCACTATCGTGATGGACGGCGCGCCGTTCGATCGCCGCTCGGCTGTTCTTTCGGGTACGGGCCAGGTACGCGATGTCGTATCCCGCTCACGTGGCGCTATTGGCTACATCTCGCTGGGTTTTGTCGAGAGCCTCAACGCCAAGACCTCGGTTAAGGCCGTTTCAGTCAACCATGTCGAGGCATCCGAGAAGACGGTCGCAAGTGGCGGCTATCCCATCTCGCGTGACCTTTACTTCTTTGTGAAGGGTACGCCTTCGCAGCAGGCGCAGGACTACATTGACTATGTGACATCCGAGAAGATGGACAAGCAGATTCGCGAGGCGGGCTTTATTCCCGTCACCAACGACGGAAAGGGGAGTGAGTAGCGTGGAAGCACAGGAAACCCCCCAGATTGAGCATGAGGCGCAGGTGCCCAAAAAGCGTGAGTTGGCGTTGGTGTCACGCAGCACCTATCTTAAGGAGAAGGCGCTGCAGTGGATCTTCTTTGCCTGCGCGTTCTTGGCGGTCGTCACCGTCATCCTGATCTTTGTCTTTACCACGTACTCGGCGCTGCCGGTCTTTACCGACATCGGTCTGGTGGACTTCTTTAGCTTTACGTGGGCGCCCTCTGAGGGTCACTACGGCATCATGTCGCTGCTGGCGGGCTCTGGCCTGGTGACGGTCGGTGCCCTTGCCATGGGCGTGCCGTTGGGTGTAGGCACAGCCGTGTATCTGGTCGAGATCGCCAGCAAGCGCGTGCGCAGGCTCATTAGCCCCGCTGTCGACCTGCTGGCGGGCATCCCCTCCATCATCTACGGCTTCTTCGGCATGATCATCATCCGCCCGTTTATCGCCCAGCTGACCGGCGGCCTTGGATTTGGCGCACTGACGGCGTGGTTCGTGCTCGCCATCATGATCGTCCCTACCATCACCACGCTCACCATAGATGCCCTCAATTCCATTCCCATGGGCATTCGCGAGGCGTCCTATGCCATGGGTGCCACCAAGTGGCAGACCATCTACAAGGTCGTGCTTCCTGCAGCCAAGCTGGGCATTGTCGATGCGATTGTCTTGGGTATGGGGCGTGCCATCGGTGAGACCATGGCCGTGCTGATGGTCGTGGGCAACGCCCCGGTCATTCCGGATAGCATCTCGAGCCCCATCTCGACGCTCACGAGTCAGATTGCGCTCGACATGAGTTATTCCTCGGGCCTGCACCGCTCGGCTCTGTTCGGCATGGGCGTTGTCCTGTTTATCATCTCCGCTGCACTGGTGGGTATCGTCCGCCTGATTTCCAAGAAGAGGGGGTAGGCTATGTCCGATTCCGTTGACACGACGGTCGATACGACCTCGTCGCGTGAGCGCATCAAGCGTGCCCTTTCCCATGGCAAGAAGGGCCGCATCAACAAGGACCTCTCCAACAAGATCATGCTCGGCGTGTTTCGCGCCGCAGCCTATATCACCACGCTGGTGCTGATCGCCATCATCGCCTACGTGGTCATCAACGGCCTGCCGCATATCTCGCTCGACTTTATCTTCGGCTGGCCGCAGGGCGTCAACGCCGAAGGCGGCATTTGGCCCACGATCGTCTCGACCATCTACGTGACGGCGCTCGCCATGCTCATCTGCACGCCGGTTGCCGTCTTGGCTGCGGTCTATCTGGCCGAATACGCCAAGCAGGGCAAAGTCGTCGGCATCATTCGCTATGCTGCCGATGCCCTGGCCTCGGTGCCCTCCATTGTTATGGGCCTCTTTGGCTACGCCTTGTTTGTCGAGGCTATGGGCCTGGGTCTTTCGATGGTTTCGGCCGCCCTGGCGCTGGCGCTTCTGATGCTGCCTATTGTCATGCGTACCACCGAGGAGGCAATCCGCGCCGTTCCGCGCTATATCCGTTGGGGTGCATATGGCCTGGGCGCCACCAAGTGGCAGGTCGTCTCCAAGATCGTGCTTCCTTCGGCTTTTGGCCGCATCGCCACCGGCATCGTGCTTGCCATCGGCCGCGCCATCGGCGAGACCGCCGTGGTGCTCTACACCATGGGTCAGGCCATCAACCTGCCTATTTCGCCGCTCGATTCCGGTCGTCCCATGACCGTTCACCTTTATCTGCTTGCCAATGACGGCATCAACATGAACGCAGCCTACGGCACTGCGCTTTTGCTGATGGCGATTATTCTGGCCTTCAACCTGTTTGCGCGTTATCTGTCGCGCAAACGCCGCTAGTTAAGGAGTCCCATGTCCGTCTATCAGTCCGCTCCCACGCCGGAGCAAGCGGCCATCACGGCCAAGGATTTCAACTTTTGGTACGGTGACTTTCATGCGCTGACGGGGCTCGACCTCAACATCGCCAAAAACGCCATCACCTCGTTTATCGGTCCTTCGGGCTGCGGCAAATCGACGTTTTTGCGCTGCATCAACCGTATGAACGACCTGATCGAGGGCACCCGCGTCGAGGGCACCATGACGCTCGACGGCAACGATATCTATGCCGAGGGCGTCGACCCGGTCGACCTTCGCCGTCGCGTGGGCATGATTTTTCAGCAGCCCAACCCGTTCCCCAAATCCATCTACGAGAATGTCGCTTTTGGCCCTCGTCTGCAGGGCGTGACTAGCAAAAGCGACCTCGATGACATCGTGGAAGAATCGCTCAAGCGCGCCAACCTCTGGAAAGAGGTATCCAATCAGCTCAACAAGGACGGTTTGGCGCTCTCGGGCGGTCAGCAGCAGCGTCTGTGCATTGCGCGTGTGCTTGCGGTGCAGCCCGATGTCCTTCTGATGGACGAGCCCTGCTCCGCCATCGACCCCACGTCCGTCTCCAAGGTCGAGGATCTGATGGCCGAGCTGGCGCCCGAGATGACGATCATCATCGTCACGCATTCTATGCAGCAGGCCGCTCGTATTAGCGACTACACCGCATTTTTCTTGCAGGAAGTTGCCGGCGAGCCCGCCACGCTCATCGAGTATGGTCAAACCGACGCGATCTTCACCAGCCCGGTGGATTCACGGACGGAAGACTATATCACCGGCCGCTTTGGCTGATCGGTGCGACTAGTCCCAAGCCGATCGGACCTGGTCCGGTGCGTATTCACTGTGCGGGCGGCATGACCGCACCCAACTGATTGGAGTGAACCATGCGCAAACTGTTTTCCCGTCAGCTCATCGAAGCCCGTCACGAGATGCTGAGCATCTACGAGGCTGTAGACCTGGCGCTTCACGACGCCGTGAAGGCCTATGTGACCGACGATCGCAAGCTCGCCACCAAGACCAAGAAGCGCACGCTCTCGATCGATGCGCGCTGCGCCAACTTGGAGGCCGTGTGCTACAACCTGATCGCTACGCAGTCGCCGGTCGCCTCCGACTTCCGCTTGCTGCAGACGATCATCTACGTCGACTTTAACCTGCAGCGCATGACCGATAAGGTTCGCCAGATCTGCCGCGCCACGCGTCACATGGTCAAGGCCGACATCTCGCTGCCCCAGGAACTCGTCGCTACGGTCGAGGCCGAGGCCGAGGCTGTTTACCAGGTGCTGGGTTCGTCACTTTCTGCGCTCGTCACCAACGACATGTCCATCATCTGCAACCTGGCCGGCGAGGACGAGCCGGTGCATGCGGCGTACGAGAAGTTCTTCCGCACCTTTAACCGCATGGACACGGGCGATTTTATGGACGACGACAGCAACTATGACGACCTGCGCCGCGCCATCATGGTCTCGCGCTACCTCGATCGTATCGCCTCGATTTCGATCGATGCCGCCTGCCGTCTGACCTTCCTTTTGACCGGACAGCGTATGACTGCCGGCGATATCGCCCGTACGGACGAGGATGAGCTTGAGAGCATGCGCGTGCCTTCGGGCGAGGGTGTCATCATGAGGCCTGCCGTCGATGCACACTATGTTGCCAAAGTGCCCGCTAACGAGGTGAGCGAGGGTCTCCGCTACCTGCTCGAGCACCTCGAGGACGAGGACGACGCCGAGGACGACGAGGAGTAGGGCGGCCCCGTTCGTCGAAAGATTGTAAATACCTAAGTGAGCGCGGCCTTGCACATGCGAGGCCGCGCTCTTGCGTTAGCATGGGACTACTTGTTTGGCTGTCTGCGGAGGCGATTGGCAATGGATAACTATTTGGACTTGATACGCGCTCGCCGCGAGCAGATTCTCGAACGTTTTTATGCAGCACTCGATCGCGCGGGCCGTCCCCACGATGCCGCGCGCCTGATTGCCGTCTCCAAGACTGTTGGCGTTGATGAGACCGTTGCCGCTATTCAGGCGGGGTATCGCCATTTTGCCGAGAACCGCCCGCAGGAGCTCGTTCGCAAGCTTGTGGGCCTCGTAGAGCATCCGGAGCTACCCGAGGTGCGCTTCGATATGATCGGCAACCTGCAGACCAACAAGATCAATGCGGTTCTGGGCTCGGCCGAGCTGATTCATTCGGTAAGCTCGCTGCATTTGGCTCAGGCCATCTCGAGCCGTGCGGTCCGCAAGATTGAGGCGGGCGAGCTCTCCGGCCCCCAGCGCGTGCTGCTCGAGGTTAATGTGAGCGGCGAGGAGTCCAAGGGCGGCTTTTCGCCCGACGAGGTTCGCGCTGCCGCAAGTGAGCTTGCAGAGCTTGAGGGAATTTGTGTGCAGGGCCTTATGACTATGGCACCCCGGGGGAATAAGGATGTGGCGCGCCGCACTTTTGCCGGACTTCGCGAGCTAAGGGATGAGCTTGAGGCGACGCACTCCGACCTGAGCCTGCCCGAACTTTCCTGCGGCATGAGCGAGGACTTTGAGCCTGCCCTTGAGGAAGGCTCTACGCTCGTTCGCCTGGGCAGGGTAGTATTTAGCCCGGAGTTTGCAGTAAAATAAGGCTCTGAAGTGCGCACTGATTATCGGAGCGCCTGCACTAAACCGCGAGAGGACACAACCATGGGCTTCCTTGACGAGATTAAAAATAAGATGCACCTGGGCGGCCAGCAGGGTTACGACCAGGGTTATGGTCAGGACGACGACTACGGCTACGATGACGGCTATGACGACGGCTACCAGAACAACGGTTACAGCGGTGCCTCGGGCGAGGGCTTCTACACCCAGGATGAGCCGAGCAACGGCCTGTTGGGTCAGACGCGCCGCGGCGAGGCCGAGTCGGTGGCCGTGTACACGCGCTCCGGTCAGCTGGTCGGCGACGATTCTCGCCACGCTACGACCTACAACCCGCCGTCGCGCTCGCAGGAGACGGTTGCGGGCGGTTATCGTCCCGGTGCCTACGACACGCCGTCGAGCTACGCCGAGAGCACGCGTGCCCGCGCTGCTGCCCCCGCACCTGCTCCCTCACCGAGCGATGCCTCGGCGTATGCGAGCAACATCATCAACGCTACGCCGCAGCTGCCGGCCTATGTCCTGCGCCCCGAGAGCTATGACGACGTAGAGACCGTCGTGCGTCGCGTGCGCACCAAGCAGCCTGTCGCGCTGATTTTTGTGGGCGTTCGTACCGAGGTCGCCAAGCGCGTCCTGGACTTCTCTTACGGCTTTGCCTGCGGCCTGGGCGCCACAGTCAAAGAGGTGGGCGATCGCGTGTTTATGGTGCTGCCCGCCGGTTGCGAGGTCAAGGATTCGGACCTCAAGAAGCTCCGTGCCGACGGCTACCTTAAGTAAAGACAAGACGAGGAGATTCTCATCAACATCTACACCATTGTCCAGCTGGTCAATACGCTGTTCAACTTTTACTCCACGCTCATCGTGGTCTACTGCCTTATGACGTGGATCCCCATGAAGCAGGGCGGATTGCTACAGGATATCGCCGCTGTTCTCGATAGCGTGTGCGGCCCGTGGCTCAATTTGTTCCGCCGGTTTATCCCGCCCATGGGCGGCGTCGATTTTTCACCGGTCGTTGCGATTATTGCGTTGCAGTTGGTGCAGAAGCTGGTTCTGCAACTTCTTATAGGTATACTCATATAAAACTGGCTTAGTAACTCACGTCGGGCGCACGGCGCCAAGGCGAAGATAAAGGAGAACTTGTTATGGCTATTACCCCTGCTGACATTCAGGCTCAGACCTTCTCTGAGGCCAAGCGCGGCTACGATCCCGCCGAGGTCGACGTCTTCCTGGAGACCCTGTCCTCTGAGGTCGACGCCATGCTCGCCAAGATCGTCGATCTTAAGGGTCGTCTGACTGCTACCGAGCAGCAGCTTGCCGATACGCAGGCCCAGCTTGCTCAGGCTCAGGATGCTGCCGCACAGGCCGTTCCCGCCGCCCCCGTGGCCGCTCCTGCACCCGACTTCTCCGCTCAGGAGCGTCAGATTTCCGCTGCCCTGATTGCTGCCCAGCAGACCGCCGAGGGCATTGTCAACGACGCCAACGAGAACGCTGACCGTATCCGCAACGAGGCCGACGCCAAGGCCCGCGAGGTCATCCGTCAGGCCCTGACCGAGAAGCAGGCCGAGCTTGAGGAGATCGACCGTCTTAAGGCTTCCCGTGAGGAGTTTAAGGCCGAGTACCTCAAGCTCATCCAGCACTTCATGGACGATGCTCAGAACTCCTTCCCGTCCGATCTCATGGCTTCCACGCCGGTCGGTTCCGCCGCTTCTCCGGCTGTGACCGTTCCTGCTGCCGAGCCGCTGCCCGTCGCCGAGCCGGTTATCCCCGTTGCCGATCCCTTCGCACCGATCGACAACTTCGCCGCCGACGACCTGGACTAATATCCAGCTATCATTTAGCGCCTAGAAAGGACCCACAGCTTGTGGGTCCTTTTTTGTGGCTGTATGCAGTCTGTAAAATAAAACGCCGAGTCCTGCGTTTGAGGGCACAGAACTCGGCGAAGGGCGCGTGGTCAAAGGTGGATTTTAAGGCCTGTCCCAAAAATCTACTTGAGGAGGAAGTCGGGGAGGGGAATGGTGCGGGCCTCGCGCTGCTCGGGGTCGGCGATATGGTCGGCAGGATAGCCGCAGACGAGCATGTGATAGGGATAGATGCCCTCGGGCAGGCTGAACTGCTCACAGGCCACCTCGGGCTTAAAATGGCACACCCAGCACGTACCCAGGCCCTGCTCCTCGGCCTCCATCATCATCTGATCGCAGACGATCGAGGTGTCGATGGCACTGGAGTTCATCTGGTCATAAGGGCGCACCCAGGCGTCATCGGTAACGCTGCAGATAAGGAAGATAAGCGGAGCCCCAAAGATAGACCCATCACGAGCAAAGCGCGGCTGACAAGCAGCGGCCTTTTCCAGAAGCTCAGGCGTATCCAACACCATCACACGGGTTGGATGATTATTACAAGCAGAAGGAGCAATGCGCCCCGCCTCAACAATGGCATCCACCACCGACTGCTCAACAGGACGGTCTTCAAACAAACGACAAGAATACCGAGACCGAGCCAGATCCAAATACGACATACAAGCCCTCCAACAATTAAAAATCAAACAAACCAAAAGTAACCCAAAGAGTACCCAAAGCAGCAATCAGCCAAACGCTCATCAAGGGCCAAAGTGTCCGAACGGGTACCAAAGGTCCCTTCAGCCAAACCCCCATTGCGCTAAAACTATCAGCCAAAGTTCCCAATGGTGGTACATAAGGGAGCGGGCCCGACCACTGATAACCTTTTGAACGACTCTGCTTGCAGCCGGAGTGAAAAAAGGTTATCAGTGGTCGGGCCCGCGACCGATGGGACATGTACCCCCAATTAACTGTTCTTCATGACAATCGAATCCACGACATCAGCCACATTTTCACAGCAGTCGGCGCAGTACTCCAGGAAGGCGTAGACGTCACGCCAGGCGATGACCTCGAGCGGATCCTTGCCGTTGACATGCAGGTTGCGCATAGCGTTGATGTAGAGCTCGTCGGCCTCGGACTCGATCGTGTTGATCTGGATGACGAGTTCGCGCAGGGTCTTGGACTTGCGGTAATTGGGCAGCTCGACCATCAGGTCCTTCATGGCGCGGCAGGCGTCGGTCACCTTGTGGGCGATCACGATGGCATCAGGATGGATGCTCTGGATGTTGGTGAAGTAGACGCGCTGCACGACGCCCTCGATACGGTCGAGCACGGTGTCGAGCGAGCAGCTCATCAGGTCCAGGTCCTCGCGCTCAAGCGGGGTGATAAAGGCCGTGAGCAGGGCGTCCTCAAGCTCATGGTGCTTCTTGTCGGCCGCATGCTCGATTGCGTGCATCTTGTCGAGCATATCGTGAATCTTTGCAGGATCGAAGTTCTCGAAAATCTGGGTGAGCAGCTCGGCAGCCTGGACGGCAAGGTCGGCGCAGGCGACGTAGTTGTCAAAGTAGAACGAATCGGGTTTCTTTGCCATGAGTGGGTCCTTTCGAGGCGAAGACGGGTGGGCGAAGTATTACGGTCCGGATGGACGCTCGGTTTGACTAGATGAACATCATGAACAGCTTGGCCATGACAAAGCTGATGAGTCCGCAGGCGGGGAAGGTGAAGAACCAGGTGAACATCATGTCCTTGACCACGCCGAAGTTGATGGCCGAAAGGCGCTTGACGGCGCCGACGCCCATGATGGCGCAGGTCTTGATGTGGGTGGAGGACACGGGGATACCGGTAAGGGTGGCAAGCAGCAGATTCGCGGCGCCTGCGAGGTCGGCGGAGAAGCCCTGATACTTCTCGAGCTTGACCATGCTCTGGCCGACGGACTTGATGATGCGCTCGCCGCCCACGCTGGTGCCGATACCCATGGTGGCCGAGCACAGCAGCATAATCCAGATGGGAATGCCGGCATCGCCGATGCTCGTCTGGCCGTTGGCGAAGGCGACACCTAAAAAGAGCACGCCGATGAACTTCTGTCCATCCTGCGCGCCGTGCATAAAGCTCATGGCCGCGGCACTCGCGATCTGAGCGTATTTAAAGAAGACATTGGCACGTCGCCTATTGGCGGCGGCAAACAGAATCGAGACGAGTTTGCACAGGATCCAGCCCATGACAAAGCCCAGGCCGATGGAGAGCGCCAGGCCGTAGATGACCTTCATCCACTCGTGGACGTTGACGCTGTTCGCGCCGCCGAGGGCGATAGCGGCACCGGTCAGGCCGGCGATAAGGCTGTGGCTTTGCGAGGTGGGGATACCAAAACGCGATGCCGTGGCACCGTAGACGACGATGGAGAACAGCGCCGCGCACAGACAGGCAAGCGCCATGGTGCTGTTTCCGCCAAAGTCGACGATATGTGAGATGGTGTTGGCGACGCTCGCGTTAAAGTGCGTCATGATGAGCACGCCCAAGAAGTTGAATGCGGCGCTCATGAGAATGGCGGCGCGGGCGGGCATGCAACGCGTAGTGACACAGGTCGCGATGGCGTTGGGCGCGTCGGTCCATCCGTTGACGAAGATGGCGCCGAGCGCGAGAATCACGGTGACGGCAAGGACTGGGTTCGACACAATTTGGCCGAGGAAGGTTGAGAACGTTACGTCCATATATGGGCTTTCTCGAAGTTTGCAGACACGTTACAAAAACATGATAAATCGTATCACCTCCTGTGGGTTTCTTTACCGAGTTCTGATGGGAGAAGTGAATTTTTTGGCACTAAAATTGAATATTAGCCCTGTTGACCGCGGGTATTCTTTTTGCTAACACGCCATGAGGACACGCGTGCGCGCCCCAACACCCCAAAACCACAGTCTGTTCGCTTTACAACATGCAAACATGCGTTCGATAATAGAGGGCATGGAATATCGACAGACAGACGGCAAAACTCGGCGCGTGCACAAGCAGTATGTGGACGTCGTGGCTCGCATCCTCGCGGGCGGACAGGTCGTGCCGGTCACCGTCTGCTGGGTCGACGGCCGTTGTTTTACGATCGACGAAATTATCTCGACCACTGGGTTTGGCCTGATGGTCCACGGCATCCGTACGGCAACATATAAGGTGCGTTTTGGCGGGCACGCGACCGAGTTGTATCTGGAGGACCAGACGCGCGAGCGGGCGGACGGCTCGCAGGCGCACGTGATGCGTTGGTGGGTCTGGGCCTTTGATCGTACGCTTGAGGGCGAGCGCCGTAGGTAAGGACGTGCGGCATTCGGGTACAATGGCAGGAATCTTGTCACCTACGGCGCTGTCGTGCGCTTTTTGAAAGGACGAAGTATGAACGATATCCAGGGCTATCAGAACGGCCCCATCGAGACCGGCGCAAGTCGCGCCAAGGAGATGTCGCCGCGCGCGTACAATCTCGCCATGTCTGCTCTCATCTTCTTGGGCTTTTGCGCCATGGGCGCCGGTGCTTACTTTACGAGCACCATGGCGTTTGCCCGCATGATGATGAGCGGCGCCGCTTTGCCGCTGGTCTTTGGCTCGTTTATCCTGACTATTGTCGGTATCGTCATGATGTCGGCTGCTGCGGGCAAGCAGTCCGTGGGCCTGTCGCTCGTGGGTTACGTGATCTTTGCGAGCACCTTTGGCCTGACCGCGTCGTTTGGCCTTGCCAACTATGACCTGCCCACTATCAACACTGCCTTTATCGCCACGGCCGCCATCACCTTTGTCTTTGGTGCCTTGGGCGTGACGTTCCCCAAGTTTTTCCAGCGCGTATATGGCATCGGCTTTGGCATTCTGCTCGCCACGATTCTGGTCGAGATCGTGCTGATGTTCATGGGCGTCTCGCAGTCCATCACCGATCTGATCGTGATCGTGGTGTTCGCCGGGTTTATTGGCTACGACACCTATGTTGCCACGACGGTGCCGCCCACGCTGCCCAATGCGGTGCTCATGGCGTCCAACCTGTTCGTGGACATTATCAACGTGTTCCTGCGCATCCTGAACATTCTCGGTCGTCGCGACTAGTGGCGAATTGCGGCGGTGCTTGCCGTGCGTGCAAATCGATGCGAAAGGCGGTCCTTCGGGGCCGTCTTTTTTGTACGCGGCGGGGTATCATGGATGGGAAAAAGCCGATAGCGGCAGCGACAGGAAAGGTGGCCACGTATGGCAGATGTCGACAACAGGAACCGTAACCGTAGGTCTAACCGAGCGGGTCAGCCCAATCCCAAGCGCGAGGCGCGTGCCAAGGCCGCCGAGCGCCATGTGGCGGCTGTGTCCGAGGCCTGCGCCAAGGACATCGAGCGTTCGCTTGCCGGCGTGTGCGAGTTCGATGGTATGCCTGCCGGTTTTGTCGCGGCGATGAAGGCCAAGGCCCAAGCGGCTGCGGCTGCTGAGGAGCAGGCTGCCGAGGACGTCGAGGCTGCTGAGGCTGTCGAGGTTGAGGCCGCTGAGGTGGAGACTGCGGTCGAGCCTGAGGTGGCGCTCGGTTCCACCGAGTTGGCCGACGAGGCTGAGTCCGCGCCCGCGGAGGAGGCTGCTCCGGTCCTGCCCGAGGTCACCGTGCTTGATGCCTCCGCCACGCAGGCAATCCTCGATAACGGCCGCGGCTATGCGCAGTTCTGCGATATGGCCGTGCTTGCCTTTGCCTCGTTTACCAATCCGGGCGGCGGCTATATCCAGGGCTACCTGGGCCAGGAGGCGACGCTCTGCGCCGATTCGTACCTGTACAACGTGCTCGACAAGCAGCGCAAGTGGTACGGCGAGAACCGTCGCCGCAACATCAACTGCGAGCTGTACCGCAATCGTGCGCTGGTGGTGCCCGCCGTGCGCTTCGACCGCAACCACGTGCACGCCTATGCCGACGTAATCGTCGCCGCTGCACCCAACGCCAAGCGCGCCCGCCAGGAGTACCGCGTGAGCGACGACGCCCTGTTGGATGCCCTGCGCGACCGTATCCGCTTTGTGCTTGCCATCTGCGACGAGCTGGGTCGCGAGAAGCTCGTACTGGGCGCTTGGGGCTGCGACAACAACGGCTTTGACGCCGAGGCCGTGGCCGAGCTCTTCCGCAAGGAGCTCGCATCGGGCGACTTCAAGGTCAAGCAGGTCTTCTTTGCCGTGCCCTCTACGCGCTGGGACGAGGACTTTGCCAAGTTCAAGCACGTGCTGGCAAACTTCCCCGAACGCAACGAGGAGTCCTATGCCCAGGCTGCCGCCCGTGCTGCAGCCGCTCGTGCCGTCGAGCAGGCCCAGGCTGCTGCCGAGGATGATGAGGACGAGGACGATTGGCGCAAATACTTGTAAACGGCGCGCGTGATGCGACATGCCGAGCCGACGGGGGCTGCTCCCGTCGGCTTTTTACTAAAGGAAGGGCTTACGATGAAAAACGTTCTGTGCTTTGGTGATAGCAATACCTATGGCTATGATCCGGCTGGTATGCGCGATGGCACCGCGGTGCGCTATGCGCAGGATGTGCGCTGGTGCGGCGTGGCGCAGCGTGACCTAGGCGATGGCTGGCATGTGATTGAGGAGGGGCTCAACGGCCGCACGACGGTGCGCGACGATATGTGCCATCTGGACACTAACCTCAACGGCATTCGCGCGCTTCCGATGCTGCTCGAGGCCCATAAGCCGCTGGAAGCCATTGTGATCATGCTGGGCACCAACGACTGTAAGACGGTCTTCAACGTGACAGCTTCCGATATCGCCCGTGGCGCCATGGCACTGATTCGCGCCGTCTGCGCGTTTCCGTGGACCGACGCTGCGCCTTGTCCGCGCATTCTGCTGATGGCTCCTATCAAGATCAAGCCGCAGATCGCCGATGTGTATATGACCGACTTTGACGAGCATTCCGTTGAGGCATCTGAGCATTTTGGCGAGTACTATGCGCACGTGGCAGAGCAGTTTGGCTGCGACTTTTTGAATGCCGCCGATTTTGCCGAGCCGGGCGATATCGACTATCTGCATATGATGCCCGAAAGTCACGAGAGCCTGGGCCACGCCGTGGCAGCCAAGCTCAAAGAGATGCTCGGTGAGTAGCGCGACCCCAAGCCACCACAAAGGTACCTTTGCGGTGGCTTGATTCGTCTGTTTGTCTTGATCTGTAACAGCTGTAAGGCCGAAAACGGGCTAGATGTTACAGATTGAGATTATTTAGGTCGATATCGGTCGTTTGTCTCGATCTGTAACATCTAGGGTCGATTTTGCCGAGTTACTGTTACAGATCGAGATGTTTGTGGGGACCACCGCAAAGGTGCCTGTCCCCTTTGCGGCGGCTTTGGGCTGCGAATCTTAATACTGCCACAACTAACGGTGCGCCATCTACCTGCGGCTTTGCGGGGGAATATCCTAACTTATCCCAAGCGCGTCGAAGGCGGCGCGGACGACCTGCTCGGCGGTGGGGCGGATATAGTGCCGTCCCGACACGCCGGGGAGGGCGTGGCCCATCAGCATCTCGATGAGGTCCCACGGCAGGCGGAGCTCGACCTCCGCTATCGTACGCCAGGAATTGCGGAGGTTCGACCACGGGATGTGCTCGATGCCGCGGGCGGCGCAGAGTTTCCGCCAGCGGTCGTTGCAGATGCTCCGGTTCATGGGCAGCCCGTCGCCCCGGTCACACATCCACTCGCGGCCCTCGGCGGCGCGGGCGGCCGCTATCTCGACGAGGCGCTCGGCGGCCTGCGGTAGGATCACGACGGTACGGGCGGACTTGGCGGTCTTGAGGGCGCCCACCGGCTCGGTGCCGGACTGCTGCATCTGGCGGCAGATGTCGGCGGAGGCGAGTACGGTGCCGCTGCGCTCCCAGCGCAGCACCTCCTCGGTGCGCACGCCAAGCGACTCGCCCGAGCGGCAGGAGCCGAAGCACGCGAGGATGAACGAGGGCTCCAGGGGGTTGCCGCGCAGTGCGTCGAGGACGCCCAGGGCCTCGTCGAGGGTGTAGACGCGCTTTGAGCGCTCGCGGGTCTTGCGGGTGGGCATGGTGTACCTGACGCTGGCGGCGAACGGGTCGAGCGGCAGGCGGATGAAGGTCGAGACGCAGGCGTAGACCTTGCGCAGGGTGAGCAGGGCGGTATCGGCGGTGGCGGCGGGAAGTGTCAGCAGCCAGTCCTGCAGCTCGACGGCGCGGAGCTGGTCGACGGGCGCCTGCCCCCAGCGGGGTCCGACGTAGTTCTTCCAAGAGCGCAGCACGAGGTCGCGGGTGTTGGGGGCGAGCGTCCCCGCCTCGACCTGTGCGGCCATCTTGGGGACGAGCCACGTCTCGTAGGCCTTGGCTATGGTGGGCACGGGGGCGTCGTCGGCGTGCTCGACGTGGATGCGGTCGAGCTCCGCGCACGCCTCGCGGTAGGTGCCGTACACGGTCTTGGTCTTGCGCCTGCGGCCCTGCGGCGTGTTCTGCATCCAGCGCAGGACGTACTTCTTGCCGCGCCTCATCTCGGTCACGGAGCCCCAGACGCGGCGACGCTGCTTCTTTGTCATATAATCAGATCCGTTCAGATCGCGGGCTTATTCTCCGTTTCGCCCGGTTCTGACTTCGGCCCCGTCTCACGTTCCAAAGTGCAGGGGCCGTATCCTTAGTCTCGGGGCCGCGGCATCAGCCTACGGTTCCGAGATTTTTTGCTTTCATGGGCATCACCTCCCTAGATGTAGACGCATGGAATCTCGCCCTTGCCGGCCCCCAATCTCCACAACGTGTTCGGTTTACATTTCGCCGCGATGGGGCGATAATCGGGATAGCTCATCCACCGTGTGTGTGAAGGAGTCCTCTGGAGGCGCCCAAACAGCGCCTCCTGCTTTTTCTGCGTGGTTTCTCGCCATCTCGCGTTCAATCATCTTCCTGCTGTGGTCGTTGTCGACGTAATACGCGGTTATCAGCAGGCAGTAGTGCTCTCTCGGCTCGAATACGACAATGTAGCTCTCTTCCTCAAGGTAAAACTTAATCCGTTCCCTTATCTGGGTGCCATTGCGGCTCTTCCTTGCGCGATGCTCCGCCTTCCAGGCTATAACGCCTCCGCAGCCGGGACTTTTGGGGCACCTCTCAGCATTCTCGATGAACGCCTTCGGCCATCTGATACGCCTGCACCTTTCGAGATCTGGCACACGGTCCTCTGGCAGACCCGACTTATGGTCGTAGTCCCTGCAGGTAAGGTGCCAAAAGGCTTCGGCCCGTCCCTCCAGCATGGGTTGGTACCGTATCTTTACCGGTTTCCCGTGGTAGACGGGCCTGCCCTCGATGAAATCACGCCTGAAGACGCTATAGACAAGAGCGTCGTATTCGCTCCAGGGACGCGAGCTGTCCCTTTCGAGCAGGGGCGGTATCCAGCAACAGTTCATGATGTGATTCCCCCGGCCTGCCAGACCAGTAGGTTCATCTTCTTTTCGCTGAGGAGCGAGGTCTTGACGAGGGAGAGGCCTGACCTCTGGATAATTCTATTGATGAGCCTGATCTTCGTGACGCTATCCGATGGCGTGATGGCGTCGTGGTTGTGGCGATACGCGATGGCGCCGGTAAGGATGTCAACGAGTTGCATCAACTGAACCTCGTCGGAGCGTATGGGCTGCACCCTCCTCACGATCTCATGGTTGAAATCGTACGCATCGTTCGCGAGCACGTTCTCAAGCTTCTGGGCGTTTCGCCCGGAATGGGTGTCCTTTATGTCGATATAGACGTAATACCGCGCGTCGCGGGAGAAGATCGTCTTCAGCATCGTGAAGTACATCTTGTAGTACCAGAGGTCATGGTCCTGGTTGAAGCGGGCGTGGTCCAGCTTTGATTTATCGGGAACTACAAGGCCCCTGAAGTGCAGGTCGTCGTCATCGAAGAAATAGTCGATGATGTTGACATAGAGGTCGTAGTTGCATGGCGACACCTTCGTCCACTTGACCTCGGCGCCCATCTCGATGCCATGCCTCGCCTTTATCTCCACGAGGCGCTTGTTTATCTCCCTGACTTTCGATTTGGGGC
Source organism: Collinsella sp. CLA-JM-H32B (assembly GCF_040098065.1). NCBI lineage: Bacteria > Bacillati > Actinomycetota > Coriobacteriia > Coriobacteriales > Coriobacteriaceae > Collinsella > Collinsella sp. CLA-JM-H32B. The sequence goes on from NZ_JBBNNA010000011.1 coordinate 41,376, forward strand.
ACCATACCGCCCCGAGCGACATCGCCTTGAAGCGATCGTGCTCGAGATGACAGCTCTCGTCGCAGTAGACATTAAACTCCTCGCCGCCGAAGGTGGCACCGTTTCCCGATTCGTAATATGCCCGCACGCCATCCAAAGCTAATGGCCTCATGCTTTCCCACCTCTTTTCCGTTCCTACTACCTCTCGTCCCGCTCGCCCATGTACCAGACGACTCGGCCCTTGCAGACCACGGGCGCATCGTCCGGGCCGGCGAGGATGTCGTCGTACTCGCCGGAGTGGCTGTCCGCCGTGAGCATCACGGTCGAGCGGCCCCGGGTGTAGTTGCGCACCACGGCGCCGTAGTCGGACGTCTCGGCGAGCACCGGCTGGCCGTTCACCGGCTCCATGTCGGGGTCGACGAGCAGCAGGGCGTCGTGGGGGAACCGGTTGTCCATGCAGCCGCCCTGGGCGTGGACCATGAAGCCGCGCGGGTGCGCGTCGGCGATGGAGGTGGGGACCTCGACCTCGTCGGCGAGGTTCCCCTCGTCCTCGAAGTCGCCCATGTGCGCGAAGCCCAGCAGGGGGACCATGCGCGAGGTGCCGCTGATGGCGGCCTCGGCGGCGTCCTCTCCCATGAGGTCGGCTGCGCTCGTCCCGAGCAGTTCGGCAAGTTGCCCTAACTTGGTTAGGCGAGGTTTCGCCCGGCCGTTTTCCCATGCTCCGATGGCCGCTGCCGACACGTCGAGCTTTTCGGCAATGTCTAGCTGGGTCAATCCTGCTTTTGTGCGTAGCGACCGGAGCTTATCACCAAATTCCATAGTGCCTCCTAACTGGGTTACTTTCATCCTAAGCAAAAATAATTTTGGTTTAAAGCAAAAAGTAATTGTGGTTTGACCCAAATTAGATTATGATTAGGTCAACGAAAGGAGGAACGGATGCAGAACCTTAAGGAGTTTCGAGAAGCTGGGGCCAAGCGATTCCAGAAAAAGGAAATCGCCGCAGCTCTGGGAATTACCGAGCCGACGCTCACAGCCATTGAGGACGCGCAGGCAGACAAGCTAACGCCCACAATGGCGGACAAGCTAGGCAAGCACTTCGGCATTGACGGCAATATTTTTTTGGGTATCGACCCTAAATAAATTAGGGTGCAAACGAAACGGAGAGAACCATGAACGAGAACTACATCGACATCGAGCTGGGCGGCTGGAACATCCCCGAGGCCATCACGGTCGAGGCCGAGCCCGTCGAGGCCCGCGACCTTTCCGACTTCGAGCTGTAGGGGAGGGCGACATGATTCAACTGATTATCGGAGCTGGTTTGGGACTCGGCGGCGTGGCCGCCGCCGTCGCCATCAAGCGATATAACGAGGCCGAGCGCGAGAGGGCCGCCGGGCCCGCGGACCATTGGGGCAACAAGTACGAGGCCCGCATCGTCTCGCCCGCGTGCGCCCTGCCCCTCATCCTGGTTGGTGCCGTCATCGCCGCCACCGCCTGCCTCTACACGCAGGACACCGGCGAGGTCTGCGTCATCCGCAACCTCGGCGGCTCGCTCGCCGGCTCGACCTCCGAGGCCGGTTTCCACGCCAAGGCCCCCTGGCAGGACGTCGTGACCTACGACGTCCGCAACAACCTCATCAACTTCTACGGGGACACCGACTACAAGGTGGACGGCGGCTCCTACGAGGGCAAGCAGGTCTCCATCAACGACAAGTCGGGCGCCAGCGCCAACATCGACATCCAGGTCAACTACTCCCTTAACCCCGACGCCGCGCTCAGCCTCTACAGCGAGTACGGCACGCAGGAGAGCTTCGTCGAGAAGTACATCTCCAACGACGTCCGCGCCGTCACCCGCGAGGTCTCGGGCGGCTTCGACACGGTGACGATGCTCACCGACCGCTCTCAGTTCACCAAGGCCGTCCAGAAGGCCCTCACCGAGAAGTGGAAGGGCATAGGCCTCACGGTCGAGCAGGTGAGCGTGCAGGACGTCCGCTACCCGAAGAACATCACCAAGAGCTACAGCGAGGCGCAGGCGGCCGAGGTCGCCAAGCAGAAGGCCCAGAACGAGCAGGAGACGGCCAAGGTACAGGCCGAGACCAAGAAGATCGAGGCCCAGGGCGAGGCGGACGCGAACGCGGTCCTCGCGAACTCGCTCAACGACCAGGTCATCCAGCAGCACTACATCGACGCGCTCAAGAGCATCGGCAAGGACGGCAACCTCGTCGTCGTGCCCGAGGGCTCCCAGCCGATCGTGGGCACGAAGTAGGGGCGGTGGAGATGTTGAACCTTATCCATGCGGCCGTCCGGGTCTTCCTCGACGTTCTCGCGGTCGCGTTCGTGCTAGAGCACACCCGCGAGCTTCATGAGAAACATCGCGAGATCAACGACGCGCCCAAGCAGGTCGCAGGCGTCGTTGATGAACCCGGCGAGGACGATCGCGGCGCTGATGCGAGGGTGCCGCTCGACCCAGTCGACGAGCCGCACGAGTAGGGGGCCCGCTGGTCGGACGTGCTTCGGACGATATGTCTGCTGTCTACGAATCATGGCCCGAAGCCTACCGCGCGCATAACGCGGACACGCGGGTATTGCCGCTCAGGCAACCCGCGGGCCCCATCCCCGGGGCGGCACCGTTGCCCCGCGGCTCTCCAATAACCATCCGCGGGGACGTTCCCTACCGGTGCCGTGCCGGGGGCGAGGCCCCGAAAGCAAGCAAAAAAAGAGCCGCCCGGTGTGGAAAGCGGGGACGGCTCCAGACCTGAAAGGAGGTCACTCATGGATTCTAGCAGAGCCAAAACGTTCCAGCAGATGGCCGACGAGCTAGGCATCCGCCACAAGCTGATGTACACGCTGCGCGAGGCGTCGAGGGTGACGGGGGTGCCCTACGACACGCTGCGCATCGAGTGCAAGGCGGGTCGCCTGCGCTCGCAGCTGCCCGAGGGGCGCAAGGTGGGGCGCATGGTGCGCCCGGAATGGGTGGAGCAGTGGATCGAGGAGGGAACGCATGGCATCGAGGCTGCTTAGGTGCGCGGGGTTCGTCGTGCTCCTGTTCGTGGTGAACGCCCTCATGCCGTACGTCCTGCGGGCGATGCTGCTCGCGGCGGACGGCATCCGCGTCGTGCTCGGGATGGGGTCGGTATTGTGATCGGCAGGCGATTCGCGTTCACCGTCCCGTTCGTGGCGGGCAAGCAGCGCCACAGGCTCGACCGCAGGCACGCCCGGATGTACACGCCAAACGAGACCATCCGCAACGAGGCCGCCATCCGCGATGCGGCGCTCGGGGCCATGCGGGAGGCGTACCCGAAGCTCGAGGGGCTGCTGTTCCCGTTCAGGGTGCCCGTCGCGGTGCGCATCGACGTGTACGAGCCGCTGCCCGTGTCGAGGCCGAAGCGCGTCACGTCGGAACCGAACACGTTCAAGCCGGACGCGGACAACATCGCCAAGCTGGTGATGGACGGGATGAACGGGGCGGTCTGGGGCGATGACAGCCAGGTTGCCGAGGTCCACGTGGTCAAGTGGCCCCGTCGGCGCGGCATCGAGCCGCACATGGACATACAGGTATATCGCGGCTGGGCAGACCCAGCTGAAGAGAAAAAGTAGAAACGGAGATTAAGCAATGGAGTACATGCACATAAAAGTCCAAGTCGATGGCGATGCGTTCGAGGTGCTTGACGAGTTTGCCACGAACTTAATCCTCGTCGCGGACGAGAAGGGCGCTGAGATAGGGAAAAGGGGCCTTAAGCCCGCGTGCCTGCGCGGCATCGCCTACGGGCTTCTGTTCAGTCTGAAGCTATTGGGAGCCGATGCGCAGGACCTCGAAATCTACGACCGCATTGTCGACAGCGCTGGCCGCATGGAGCGCATCTACAAGCTGGACGGGCCGCGTGGCGTGTTCGCCGAGCTGGCAGGCGTGAACATCGAGAAGGTCGAGATCAAGGACGGAGAGGTGGCCATCAATGAGTAACGAGGTCATCGAGTTCAAGGACGACGCGGGCATGCCCGTCAGGTTCACCTCGCAGGACATCCGCGAGCGCCTGTGCCCCAACGCCACCGACAGCGAGCTGGCGCTGTGCGTGGAGCTTTGCAACCGACAGCACCTGAACCCATTCACCAAGGAGGTGTACCTGGTCAAGTACGGCAGCGCCCCGGCGAGCATCATCACTTCCTACCAGGTGTTCAACCGCCGCGCGAACAGGCAGCCCAACTACGGCGGCATCGAGAGCGGCGTCGTGGTGCTCCGCGACGGCGAGGTCGTCAAGAAGAAGGGCTCCGCCGTCTACAAGATGATCGGGGAGCAGCTCATCGGCGGCTGGGCAGAGGTCGCTTTCACCGACGGCAAGAAGCCCGCATACGTCGAGCTGGCGCTCACCGACTACAGCACCGGCAAGAGCAACTGGGCGAAGATGCCGGGCGTCATGATCGAGAAGTGCGCCAAGGCCGGCGCGTGGCGCCTGGCCTACCCCGACGAGTTCGGCGGGATGTACACGGGCGAGGAGATGGACCAGAAGGTCGCGCAGGACATGCGCGCCGGCACTCAGGCTGTCGAGGCCGAGAGCGTCGAGCCCGTGGCCGACCTGCAGCCCGTGCGCGATCTGTTCAAGCCGTTCATGGCGGCGACCGGGCTCAACAGCGCCGGGGCCATGGCGGCTATCTGCGCCGCCGTGGGCTGCACGTCGGGTTCCATGCACGACATGACGCTCATGCAGGCGCGCCGCGCGGCCTCGTGGATGGAGGAGGAGATCGCGGCACGCAAGGCACAGCCCGAGCCCGCCATCCCCGAGCCGGAGCCCGTGCCCGTCTATGAGCCCGCGCCCGCCGAGTATGCGACCGACGACGACCTGCTGGGAGGCTTCTAATGGCAGACGAGGTTTTGGCGGTCGAGGCCGTGCCGCTCGAGGAGGACTTCGACACGCTGGTGGCGTCGCTCGCCATCGACGACACGCTCGAGGACAAGCTGGCGAAGCTCAAGAAGAGCGTGGACGAGAAGCTGGCGGACTACGTCGACGTCAAGCACATCGAGAAGGACGAGGACTTCAAGGCGGCGAAGAAGTACCGCGCGGCTGTCAACGCCGTGAAGAAGCCCATCGAGGAACAGCGCAAGGCCGCGAAGAAGAAGTACAGAGACCTGCTCAAGACGTTCGACAAGACCATCGGCGAGATCACGGCGCCCATCGACAAACTCTCCGATGAGTACAAGGCCGAGATCGACCGATACGACGGCGAGTGCAGGAAACGCCGCCTCGCCGCGCTCAAGGGCCACTACTACGACCTCGCGGGCGAGATGGGGCCGCTGGTGCCCTACGAGCGCATCGCCGACGACAAGTGGCTCAACGCGAGGTTCGGCGAGGTCAAGGCCAAGAACATCATCGAGCGCCGTGTGGGCGAGCTGCTGCACCAGTTCAAGTTTGTCAACGGGCTCGACTACGCCGACGAGTCCGAGAAGGCGTGGGCCGTGGCGTGGTGGACGAGGACGCTGCCGATGGACTCGGGCGAGGTGGCGGCTGCGGTCGCCGCGCACCGCGAGGAGGTGGCCAAGGCCGCCTCGCTCGTATCGACCTACGAGCAGGCGACGGCATCGAAGCCCGAGCCGGTGCCGCTCGACCCCGAGCCGGTGCCTGCCGAGCATCCCGAGCCTGAGGACCCCTTTGGCGGGCCGAGATGCGTGCGGGTGGTCCCGTCGCGCCCCGAGCCGGAAGTGGCCGAGGACGCAGCCACGGCACCGCAGAGGGGCTACCGCGTGGTCATCGAGTGCGCCACGGCGGACGAGCTGCGCCGCGTGAGGGCAGTAATGGTCGAGAACGGCATCCACGGACACGTAGAGAGGATGTAGGACATGGAGAAGAACCTGCCGCCGACCCGAACGCCGGAGCAGCGCAAGGAGGCGATGGCGAAGGCCGTCCACACGCGCCGCGAGCGCGCCGCGTTCAAGGCCGCCTGCAAGGCGGGCAACATCCCGCCCGAGGCGGCCATCGAGGCGCCCATCGCGCAGAGGCTCAAGGTCGAGGAGTTCGCCCGCTCGTTCCCGGGCATCGGCACGGTCAAGGCGAAGGTGATCGTCAAGGCGCTTGACATCCCCGACGGCCGCCGCGTGAGCGGCCTTGGTTACATGCAGGGGCCGCGCCTTGTCGCGTTTATCAAGAACAACATGACCGCGAAGGAGGACGGGCAGTGAGCATCAACCGAGTAAACATCAGCGGCAACCTGACCCGCGACCCGGAGCTGCGCGCTACGGCGGGCGGGACGCAGGTCCTGTCCTTCGGAGTCGCCGTGAACGACCGCCGACGCAACGCGCAGACGGGCGAGTGGGAGGACTACCCCAACTTCGTCGACTGCACGATGTTCGGCAACCGCGCCGAGGCCGTGGGCCGTTTCCTCGCCATGGGCATGAAGGTCGCCATCGAGGGCAAGCTGCGCTACAGCTCATGGGAGCGCGACGGGCAGAAGCGCTCGAAGCTCGAGGTTATCGTCGACGAGATCGAGGTCATGGTGCGCCGTGAGGGGCAGACGCAGGCCCAGCCGCAGCAGAGCCTCGCGGACACGGTACCCGTGCAGTCCCGGGCGCAGGCAGCGCCGCAGTGGAGCGCCCAGCAGGCCTACGCCGCGGTCCCGCAGTCCGAGTTCTACGACGAGGACGTGCCGTTCTGATGAGGCACGTACCCGACATCATCCGCGACCACTGGGAGGCGGCCCTGTTCGCCGCCTCCTTCTCCGCGGGTTTCCTGTTCTTCTCTTCAATCCTTTGGGGGTGGTTCTGATGGCCAACAAGTTCACGTGGTTCCCGAAGTTTACCAAGGCCCTGGAGCGAATGCCGGAGGGGCCACGCGCCCAGATGCTCTGGGCCATCGTCCAGTACGGGGCGAACGGCGTCGAGCCCGAGTTCAACAGCGACAACTGCTCGGTCGAGGTCGGCATTGATGCCGACGGAGAACCAATCACCGTCGATTACTCCTGGAACATGGAAACCATCTTCGAGACCATCCGAGAGGACATCGACAACTCGGTCGAGGCGCGGGCTAGAAACAAGGGCGGCAGGCCGCGCAAGGCCAAGCCCGAGCCGGAACCTGAACCGCGAAACGGAAACGGTGGTTTCGAGGTTTCGGAAACCGATAAAACGGGGGTTTCGGAAAGTGAAAACGGGGGTTTCGAGGTTTCGGAAACCCAAGAAACCCCTCCTTATATACCAAACCATACCAAGCCAGACCAAACCATAGACAGTCCAATCCAGGGCAGGGTAGATGCAATGCCCGCCGCGCCCGAGGGCTTCGAGCCGCCGACCCTGGACGAGGCCCGCGGGTACTTCGGCGCCAACTGCCTGAGCGGCGACCCGGACGCCTTCTGGGCCTACTTCGAGTCGCAGGGCTGGGTCAAGGGCAACGGCCAGCCGGTGAGCAACTGGGGCGCCCTCGCGCTCGACTGGTCCAGGCGCCAGAAGCGCATCGACGCCGACGACCGGGCGAGGGGCAAGCCCACCGCCTCGGAGGTCGAGGCCGCCACGTTCAAGCCGACGAGGACGCCCGAGCAGACGAGGGCGGAGCTCGAGCGCAGGTGGCGAGAGGAACATCCGGGCATCGACCCGGCGAAGGTGAAGGCCCCGAGGGGGACGACCGCCGACCCGGTGGCGCTCAAGGCGTACCAGGACGCGCGGCGCCTGCTGGACGCGAGGGCCGCGTGCGAGAGGAGGGCGTCATGAGCTTGGACGACGAGAGGAGCGAGAACATGGGCAGACCGAAGGGGTCCGCGAGCATCTACGACGACGGGCCGCGCAGCGCCCGCTGCGAGACGTGCGGGTTCTGCGCCGTGAGCGAGGCGGTCATGACGGCATCCGGCGAGGGCCGCAAGCGGTACACGTGCATGCGCTGCCCCGACTTCGTGCACGCCACGCAGGGGCTCGCGAGGTGCAACTACTGGGAGGCGCGACATGAGGGCTGAGTCGCTGGACAGGCGCAGGGGCTACGTGCTCGTGTGCGGGCAGTGCGGCAGGCGGTTCCGCTCGGCATACAGGGATCAGAGGTACTGCTGCGGATGGTGCGAGAACGTGGCGCACAGGAACGCGAGCAAGCGGCCCGTGGACGTGTACCTCGGCGCGAGGAGCGAGAGGGGCCGCGAGATCAACGCCATGCGCTCGGCGCTGGCGGAGGGGAGGCGCATCTGATGCGGGACGGTTACCTGCTCAACCTGCGGACGTTCCACGAGGTGAGGGACGACAAGGCGCAGGCGCTCAAGCCGCTCGAGGAGGCGGCCGAGGTGCTCGGCGCCTGGCAGGACTGCGACGACATGCGCCTCAGCCCGATCATGACGGCGCGCAGGGAGTACCGCCAGAGCCTTATCGACGAGTGCATGGACGTGGTCCAGGCGGTCGTCAGCCTGCTCGACGCCGAGGGGTTCACGCAGGAGGACGTGGACGCGGCAATCGAGCGCTGCAACGAGAGGAACCGAGAGAGGGGACATTTGTGATGGAGACTTTGGATCAGATCAAGGCCGACGCGGTCGAGGTGTTCCATTTCGACCGCGAGTGCAGGCCGCAGGACAGGGCGCACGCCTACCTGGGGAAGTACCGCGTCAGGCGCGGCTACAACGACACGGCGATGCAGGTCGCGGTGACCGACATGATCGAGCGCGCCTACGAGGCGGGAAGGGCTGAGGTCGCCGGCGCGAACCTCGTGCAGAACCTGCGCCGCCAGCTGACGAGCATCGAGGCGACCGTCGGGGACGCCATCGACCTGCTCGACGAGAGCACGGGGGCGGTGGAGTGCGATGAGTGACTCGAGGGTCGGCGGATACCCGATGGGGGTGACGGACGCCGCCATCGAGCGCTGCCTCGGCGGGGCCGGGGAGCCGCGGATGTGCGGGAACTGCAGGCACTTCTGCGGATGCGACATCCACGTCGACTACGGCTACTGCCACCTCGCGTTCGAGCGCGCCTACGACACGGAGGCGCCCGACCGCAAGGAAGGGTTCTGGCGCCTGGCGAAGTGCGCCGTGGCGTGGCTCATGGAGAACCTGCTGTACTGCGAGGACGAGTGCGGCGAGTGCCGCGACTACGAGGAGGTTGAGTGATGGGCGTCGAATTGCCGAGAGATGCCGAGGGCCGCGAGATACCGCTTGATACCGTGGCGCTGTTCAACCGTGACGGGAACGTATATAGCATCGTGCGATGGACATTCACCACGGACTTTGATTTGAGTGACGGATGGTCGAACAAATGGCGTGCGATTACCGACCGTGGATTTGCACTCGACCCAACACTCGTGTACCTCACCACGCCCGAGCCCGACACATGGGAGAAATTGGAGGATGACTTGGACAGGTGCATCGAGGCGGACGGCCTTTGTTCGTACCACAACCCGTCCGGAGTGTGTTTCAAATGCATCTTGGACGGCGACGGCCCATGTCATGGTGATTCGTATGCGCTAAAGGACATCAAGGAGCGCATCCGCAAGCTGAGGGGTGAGGACTGATGAAGCGTCAAAAGACCGTAAAGCCATACTGCGACCGAGTGAGCGAACGAGAGCGGCGAGATATCGTGACTGCGCTACGGAACATCGTGTTTCTCGAAGATGACGAGACGGGTGAGGAGTACTGCGAGGTCAACGACATTCTTGATGCTCTCGACGTGCACACTGACGTCGATTGGACTCTTGGCCGCGATGAAGTAGAGCGCCTTATCGACATAGTGAACGTTCCACAGAACGGACCGAGGAAGTACAAGCTCAATGTCAAGGCGCTGAGCGAATGGATGAAAAGGACGCATACGACGCAGGCCGAGCTGGCGAAGTTGGCTGGCGTCGCGGCCTGTATGCCGAACCAATGGCTCAACGGCATGAAGGAGCCACGAATGAGCTCGATGCTCAATCTCGCGGACGCGACCGGGATGAGCGTTTATGACCTTATAGAGGTGGATGAATGATAACCGATGAAGAGAGCCGCGAGACGGCGAAGAGGTTACGCGAGATCTCATACAAGCCCGGGTGGTCACTTGGCGATTGGTGGTTGCGTGTTCATGGGGCCGTGGTCGGTTCCGAACACTGCATGTGTCCCCAAGAGGACGTGGCTGTAATCGCCGACCTAATCGACCGCCCGATGTGCCACGACCTTGTCAAGCACAAGCAGGATCCGTTCATCCCGGGCAAGCGGATGGCCGACGGCTACTTCCACTGCTCAAACTGCGATTGGAACGGACAGCTTTTGGAGTACATCAGCTCCGGAGGCATGTTGGCTTACGAGCCGGTCCATTGCCCGAAATGCGGGGAGGAGATCAAGCGTCGTCGGTGAGTTGGTCCCCGGCGCCTGATAAGGTTCTGCCGTGGCGGGCGAGCTTTAGGGGGTATGCGAATGGCGTACAGGCCACCTGTGGGAGATGGGCCAAAAGGCCCATCCACAAAGTCAGCACATCCGTTGAGGGACGAGTGGGCGCTCCGTAAGGGGCGCTCCTCTTACGTCCTGTGGACGGATGAGATGATAGGGCGGATGCAGGCTCACCCGGAGCGGACGGCGGCGGAGATCGCGGCGGAGCTCAGGGTGACGCCGAGCGCCGTGAGGCACGCGCGGCAGCGGTACGGGCGCTTTTCGACCGGAACGGACGGTCTGTGCATCGTGTGCGACGCGCGGCCCGTGTTCGACACGTCGGCGCAGGCGAAGAGATGGAGGCTGTGCAAGGGGTGCTATCTGGCGGAGCGGAAGAGGCGGCTCGAGGAGGAGGCTGAGAGCAACCGCATACGACAGGCCGCGCACAGGAAGAAGGCCTAGTAGCCGAAAGGCCCCGGGAAACCGGGGCCTTTTCTTTAAACGTTACCCCCTTTTTACGCTCGTGGGCAAACGCACGCGCTTGTCCACGTGCGTAAAAAGGTGGGAACGTTCGCGTTTCCATATGGCTATCTACCAGCGGAAACGTGATTTTGTGGCGGGAAAAGGGCGTGAAAAACTGACCAAGGAGGGCATCGAGGATGCCCTCCGCCTGTGCCGCGTCGGCATGACCGACAAGGACATCGCCGCATATCTCGGGGTGGCCCCCGAGACATACAGCCGCTGGATCAACCACCCCAGAACCGACAATCAACGTCAACTGTGTCAAGCCATGAAAAAGGGCGAGGTCGAGCGCAAGGCGACGCTCGTGGGCCGCATCATGGATGCGAGCGACGACAGCTGGCAGGCGGCGGCGTGGCTGCTCGAGCGCAAATACCCGCAGGAGTACGCCAAGGCGCAGCGCATCATGGACACCACCGACACGGCGGTGCTCAAGGCCGCCAAGGAGCTCGTGCTGTCCGTGCCGTCCTCAATCGGCGGGGACGAGTAGCCGATGCCGCTCACGAGGATGCAGCGCGAGTACCTCGCCAACTGCACGCACCGCTACAACGTGAAGTGCGGGGCGACGGGCTCGGGCAAGAGCTACGTCGACATAGCCGTGACCATACCGCAGAGGCTTCTCGCCATGAGGGGCGAGGGGCTGGCGGTGATGATCGGGAACACCCGCTCGACGCTCGAGCGCAACATCCTCGAGCCGATGCGCTCGCTCTACAGCGAAGACGTCGTCAGCCAGATCGGGCGGGACAACACGGCCCAGATATTCGGCCGCAAGGTCTACTGCCTCGGGGCGGATAAGAAGACAAGCGTATCCAAGATTCAGGGCGCCACGTTCGAGTGGGTCTACGGCGACGAGGTCGCCACGTGGAGCGAAGACGTGTTCCAGATGCTCAAGAGCCGCCTGCGCTGCGAGCACAGCCGCTTCGACGGCACCTGCAACCCCGACAGCCCGAACCACTGGTTCAAGCGGTTCCTCGACGGCGACAGCGACATCTACAGGCAGGACTACACGATCTGGGACGGTGCGCTGGCACCGGATGTCATCGAGGCCCTCATCAAGGACTACGGCAGCGGCGTGTACTACGACCGCTACATCTTGGGCAAGTGGACGCTGGCCGAGGGCCTGGTCTACCCCGGGTGGGAGGGCGCACTCGAGAGCCGGTATACGGGCGGCGCCGTCAAGTACGCGGTGTCTTGCGACTACGGCACGCAGAACGCCTTCGCGGCGCTGCTGTGGGCGTTTGACGGCAAGGTGTGGCACGTGGTGGACGAGTACCGCTACTCGGGCCGCGACACGGGGCACCAGAAGACGGACGCCGACTACGTGGCCGACATGGCCGATTTCGTGCGCGGGCTGAGCAATCCGCCCAAGTTCATCATCGACCCGAGCGCCACGAGCTTCATCGCCGCGATGCGGCAGGCCGGGTTCAAGACCAAGAACGGGCGCAACGACGTGGCGGACGGCATACGCGAGACGGACGTGTGCCTGGGCAACGGCACGGTGCGCATCTCCGACACCTGCACGGGGCTGATAGGCGAGCTCGGCGGCTACTGCTGGGACGCCAAGGCCGACGGCGACAGGCCCGTCAAGGTCGAGGACCACAGCTGCGACGCACTCCGTTACGGGGTGGCGACCATGCGCATGTACAAGCCTGCGAAACGGCAGGTAAACCCATTCTTTGAACGGAGGTAGCGGCTTTGTCTAAGGGTCCTTTGGTGACAGATGGCGACCTCAAGGCGGCGGCGTCGGCGACGGCGTTTGCGGCCGATGCCATCGAGCGGCACATGTCGAGTGAGATGTACCGCAACGCCGTCACCGCGAACGAGTACTACCGACAGCACAACGTCACGATCAACCGTTTCGTGCAGAAGATCTACTCGTGCTCCGGTGCCGAGGCCGAGGACTTCACGGCCTCGAAGCTGAGGCTGGCGAGTAACCTGTTCAAGCGCCTGAACGTCCAGCGCTGCACGTACTCGCTCGGTAAGGGCGTGAGCTTCGTGGACGTCTCGGCGGGCGGCAAGGACACGACCAAGGAGGGGCTTGGCGACCGCTTCGACGACGACGTCATGGAGATGGGGCTCAAGGCGCTCATCCACGGCGTGTCGTTCCCGTTTTGGAACCTCGACCACATCGACGTGTTCACCGCCGACGAGTTCTGTCCGGTGTGGGACGAGTACTCGGGGGCGCTATACGCCGGCGTGAGGTTCTGGCGGCTCGACTCCGACCACCCGTGGCACGCGACTCTCTACGAGCAGGACGGCTACACGGAGATGGTGTCGGGCGGCAGCGGCTTCGACTTCGAGGTGGCCGAGGCCAAGCGTGCCTACAAGGTCACGTATCGGGAGATACCGGCGGACGGGATGAAGCTTGCCGTCGATGCGGAGAACTACTCCCGCCTGCCCATCGTGGCGGTCTGGGGCAGCGATGCGCACCAGAGCACGCTCGTCGGCATGCGCGAGAGCATCGACGCCTACGACCTGATCAAGAGCGGCCTGGTGAACGACACGCGCGACTGCGCGCAGATCTACTGGCTCATCAACGGAGCCGGCGGCATGGACGACAGGGACCTCGACCTGTGGCGGGCGAAGCTCAAGCTGACGCACGTGGCCGAGGTCGACGCCGAGCAGGGGCAGTCCGTGACGCCGTACACGCAGGAGGTGCCCGTCGAGGGCCGCAAGGAGACGCTGGCGCAGATCAAGGCCGACATCTACGAGGACTTCGGCGCGCTGGACGTCCACACCATCGCGGCGGGGGCGACCAACGACCATATCGACGCGGCATACCAGCCGATGGACGAGGAGGCCGCCGAGTTCGAGCGCCACATCCGCGAGGGCATCATGGACATCCTCGCATTGCAGGGCATCGAGGACACGCCCGTGTTCACGCACACTCGCATCAGCAACACCAAGGAGCAGGTCGAGACCGTGTGCCTGGAGGCCGAGTATCTGGACGACGAGACGATCCTGCGAAAGCTGCCGAACATCACGCCCGACGAGAGGGCGAAGATTTTGGAGCGAAAGCAGCGGGAGCAGGAGGAGCGCATGGCCGCGCTGCCGCCCGCGCTCGCGGCAAACGCCGGCGGTGCGGGCGCAGGCGACGAGGACGACGAGGATGAGGAGGGCGAGGAATGACGCTGGACATCATGGATGGCGACCTGTGGCAGTGGGACACGGGGCGTGAGGTCGAGGCTGCCGGCTGCGAGCAGGTGCATTTCGCCAAATCGACCGCGGGGACGTGCTACACGGTCGAGGTGGCCGGCAACAAGGCGAAGATTCCCGACGAGCTGCTTCAGGCGGCCGGTCGCGTGTACGCATGGGCCTACATCACGGACGAGACATACGGCGGGTGCACGCGCATCGAGGCGCTCTGGGACGTGAAGAGGCGGGCCAAGCCCGCCGAGTACGTCTACGAGCCGAGCGACCAGCGCACCATCAAGGACGCGGAGACGGCGCGAGACGAGGCCAAGGCCGCGCAGAAGGCGGCGGAGGCCGCGCGCGACAGGGCCATCGCAGCCGAGGTCAAGGGGGCACGCGCCACGACACTCGCCCCGGGCTCGGATGCCACGGCGGCGATGGAGGGCAACATGCTTGTCGTCGGCGTGCCGAAGGGTGATGCGCTCAGGTACAGCGACCTCACCGCCGAGCAGGTGGCGGAGCTCAAGAAGCCCGCGACCGACGCCGCGGCCGAGATCGGCAAGACAAACGAGGAGTACAAGGCCATGCTCACCGAGCAGGCCAAGGACTTCGGCGACGCGCAGCGGGCGCGCACCGAGTCATATACGGACGCCGAGCGCGCCCGCGACAAGGCATACACGAAGGCCGAGACGGACCGCAACGCCGCCTACAACGAGGCCGAGGGAAAGCGGCAGGCCGCCGAGCGCGTGCGCGGCGAGACCGAGGGGGGGCGCAAGAGCGCCGAGACAGGGCGCGATACGGCCGAGAAGGAACGCGTTGAGGCCGAAGCCAAGCGCGAGCAGGGCTGGACCGACCTCAAGGCCGAGGCGGAGAAGAGCGTGAGCGACGCGGTCGAGCGTGCCGACGCCGCCAGCAAGGCAGCCACCAAGGCCGTCGCCGACGTCAAGGCCACGGAAGCCAAGCTGTACCCGGTAGCCGAGAACGTCCTCAAGGACACGGCCAAGGACACCCTCATCCACGTCGATGACGCTTTCCCTTCTAGTCTCTTGGGTATCGAGATTGAGGGCGCTACTGAGCAGGTAACTACTGCTGGTAAAAACCTGCTCGACTACTTCAAACTGAGTAAGTTATCAAGCTCAATCTACGCAGTCGAAAACGAGAACCTGAAAGTCCTAGCGATCGACGGCAGAGCATGGGGCACCGTCCCTACGCTCATGACGTTGAAAGCAGGGACGTACTGCGCGAGCGGCGCATATTTTGAGATTCGTAGCGCAAGCGATAATTCTGATATCTTCAGCGGCAAAGGCAAATTCACCCTCAACAAAGACACCGAGGTTAAAGTCAAAGTCGGCACTAACTTGTCTAGCTATCCCGGCGTTGTCAAGGCACAGATAGAGATGGGCAACATGGCCACAGCCTATGAACCCTACACAGGCGGTAAGCCCAGCCCCTCACCTGATTTCCCGCAGGAGATTAAGGTCGTAGAGAATCCAACTATTAAGATTCTTGGTAGGAATCTTATGAGTGTTGGTGTTGATGAACTGGGAAACAGTGCCAACAATTTCTATATGAGTCCACAGATTGATAGACTGACACTCTCGTTCTATGCCGAAAATGATTGGTGGACTGGAAACCCCAATGGACCGAGAATATTCATTCACGAATACTATCCTTCAAACGGAACGTATTCCGCACAGGCTGTTGGCGTTCTGGAGTTTTCCAAGGAAATAGGTAAGCGCGTAAAGGCAACTATTCCGTTTAAATCTAAGCTCACGGATAAATATGAGGGGTACATTTGCAGCCGTGGCTGTTTTGATGGCGTCTATAAAAACTGCCATGATTTCATGATCAGTTTCGGCGATGCAAATGAAACCTATTCCGATTATGTAAGTGCTGAAAGTGCACTCATTCTCCCGTCAGAGCATCCCTATCTCGCCAAGCTCCCAGACGGCAAGGCGGACGAGATTAGGGTGGACAAGGACGGCAACGTCGAGCTTGTGGCAAGGGTGGCGCGAGTGCTGCCGAGCGAACAAAAGATTGTCTTCGTTCCAGGCGACGAGCACTCGGCCTCGTATATCTCGTTCAACTTTGTGAACGATTCCGCATCCAAGTTGAGTGTAATGAGCAACGCGTACGAAACAATCATTTGGACAGCAAAGAGCGGATACGTCTACTGTCCACAAGTATCCAACGTAGTGATTAGAGACAACCGCTTTACGTCCGAAGAGCAAGCGAAAAAGCTCCTTGATGGTGTAGTCGTGTATATCGCGGTGAAGCCGATGCGCTACCCGCTAGGCAAAATCGAGATGCCCAAGGCGCAAGACAGCATCGTCAACGTCTGGACAGACGCGGAAATCACGCCCAAAACGGGCATCGAGTACACGCGCGACGTGAATATCGTCGTGGCGAATCTGGAAGCGGCAATCGCATCCATCACCGAAGGTTAGGAGAAGATAATGGCAGTTAAGAGCAAGTCCCGCCACGACCTTACGCTTCGCAGCATCAAGCGCGAGATCCAAGCTGGCCGCGACGTGGCGTACTGGCTCGATAAGGCGTACGCGCACCTGGACAGCGGCCTTTTCGACGAGAGCGATATCGCCGAGGTCGAGGAGCTTGCGGCGGCGTACTACGACGGACTCGACCGCGCGGAGGAGCCGACCGAGCAGGAAGGCGAGTAGGGAAAGGCCCCGGCTTCGGTCGGGGCCCTTTTCCGTTATGCGCGGGCGACCATGCGTGCCGACGATTGGAGGCGGCGCATGGCGAAAGATAGCGCTCACGAGTTCTCAGACGCCGAGATTCGGGCGTTCGAGCGCGAGGTGGCTGGAGTGTACGGCGAGGCGGGCAAGACCGCCTAAGCCAACCTCAAGCGCTATCTGGCGCAGTTCGAGGCCGACGACGAGAAGATGCGCGGACGGCTCGAGGCCGGCGAGATCACCAAGGCTCAATACAGGTCCTGGCGAAGCGGGAAGATCGCGGCGGGCAGGCGCTACCGAATCGTCCTCAAGCAGTGCGCCGAGGCCATGACGCACGCGAACGTCGTTGCAGCCGCCGCCATCGAGGGCAGGCTGCCCGAGGTCTACGCCGAGAACTACAACTACGGCACGTGGCAGGTCGAGAGCGCCGTGGGCGTTGACACGGCCTACGCGCTGCAGGACGCGTCGACCGTCCAGAGGCTGCTCACCGACCACGACAGCTACCTGCCCAAGCCGTCCGTCAACGTCGCTAAGGACATGGCATGGAACCGCCGGCTCATCGCCAACCAGATCACACAGGGCGTGCTGCTCGGCGAGTCGATACCCAAGATAGCCAGGCGCATGCAGGACGTGACGGGGTCGAACCGCGCGGCGGCGGTGCGCCTGGCGCGCACGTCGGTGACGGCGGCGGAGAACGCCGGGCGCGTCGACAGCTACAAGAGGGCCAAGGGGCTCGGTATCAAGGTGCAGCAGGAGTGGATGGCGACGCTCGACGGTCGCACGCGCTCGAGCCATAGGCAGCTCGACGGCGAGAAGGTGGGGATCGGGGAGAAGTTCAGCAACGGGTGCCGCTACCCGGGCGACCCCGAGGCGCTGTATGCCGAGACGTGCAACTGCCGCTGCACGCTCATCGCGGCCGTCGAGGGCGTCGACTACTCCGACGGCAAGCGCTGGAGCAGGCTGCCCGAGGGCATGACCTACGAGGAATGGAAGGCGGGCAAGCCCGCCGTCACCGGCACCAAGCCCGCGAACCGCACCATCTCCGAGTTCATGGGGATGCCCGGCACGGCCCGCAAGCTCGACGCCGCGGGCGTGTCGCCGACCGAGGCGAGGAAGAGGCTCACCGAGCAGTTGAGGGAGTACGGCATACCGTCCGGCTCGTTCCGCAAGATGAGCGCCGGCGACCAGCAGAAAGCGCTCGACGCGGCGTTGGCGAGAAACTTCGCGAACGGCGCACGCAGCGGCAACAGGCGAAAGCTGACCGACGCGGAGGTGGAGACAGTCAGGGCCGCCGCGAACGAGCTGTCCATACCGACCGAACGGTTGACGTTCAACAGCAGACCTACCGGGTATTCGATGGTCACCAAGAAGGTGAACGTAGGGGGCGACGTGTTCCCCGACGAGGATTCGACGAACAACAGGGACCGCCTGAGCGTCAAGGCCGTGCTGGCCCATGAGTACTACGGCCATGCCGCGTTCCCCGACAGCTCATATCCCATCGGCCACTGGGCAGACGAGTTCAGGGCTAGCTACCATGCGGCAATGACAGCGCCGGGGCTGTCCGACGAGGAGCGGGCCTCTCTCATGGTCGACGCATACCAGAGGGCTAGCGAGGCCGGAGTTAAGGTAAGATATACGAAGAGCTACAGAAAACTCGTATATGGCTACTGAGCAGGTGAATCGAATGCAGAAACTGAGGACATGGCCGAAGATGACCGAGGCGGAGAGAAGCGCGGTAGCCGATAAATACGAGAACCCTGAGAAGGACGTCCGGTGCCCGAACTGCGGCGAGCCGCTCTGCTATTTCGAGCGCGGAAACTCCTACGGTGCGCGATGCGATAGATGCAATTACGAGGACGGGGTCAGGGGGGTTTAGCTATGGCCAAGAACGACTACCACGTGATCGTCTACCGCATCCTCCTGTACCTCTATACGTGCCTGAAGGGCGGGGAGGACGTCGACCCCAAGAGGCTCGACGAGATCGCCCTCGCCGCAGGCGCGAACGAGCGGTACTGGCACTACATCCTGTGCAGCCTGCTCGACTACGGATTCATCTCGGGAGCGGTCAGGGTCGAGGTCGACAACACGTTCGACCGCGTCTACGGCCTCGACGGCGCCTGCATCACGCCCCGCGGCATCGAGTACCTGACCGACAACTCCTTCATGGCCAAGGTGAGGAAGTTCCTCAAGGAGGCCAAGGACATAGCCCCTTTCATCTGACTGTGAGGCCCCGCCACGGCGGGGCTTTTTCTTGCCGCGTGACCGTGCCGCGACACTGCCCGCAGAGAGATTGGGGCAGGCATGAAAGAGCTGTTCACATGTGCGAGCTGCGGTGACTGCGCCGTGAGGCTCGGTTTCGGCTTCACGTTCCCGGATACCTACATCTGCACGCAGCGCGGCGACGAGGTCGAGCCAGACGACGGCTGCACGCTCGGGTGCACCGGCGTGCCGGTGCAGGCCGTCGAGGCGTGCGAGGCCGACGTGTCCGGCCGCGTGGGCTACGGCACGGAGGTGCTGGGCTGATGGCCGCACCGCGGAAGGTCGGCAAGGAGAAGTGGAGCGCCAAGAACGACACGTGGACCGACCGCAACGGCAACACCGTCAGCGGGATGAGGGAGAAGGGCTTCACGCGCGGCAGCGCCAAGGGCCTGCTCGCCTCCGACATCTCCGGCCTCGTCGAGGTGCGCGCCGACAACCGCGAGGCCATCGCCAACGCCATCGACCTTGCGCTCGTAGCCGCGCTGGAGGAGGTCGGCCTCGTCGCCGAGGGCTACGCCAAGCGTGCCTGCCCGGTCGACACGGGCCGGTTGCGCAACTCCATCACCCACATCGTAGACGAGGGCACCCGGCACGTCGTCATCGGCACGAACGTCGAGTACGCGCCCTACGTCGAACTTGGGACGAGGCACCAGAAGCCGCAGCCCTACCTCAAGCCGGCCGCCAAAGACCACTACTCCACATACAAGGGAATCTTCCTCAAGCACCTCCGCGGCTAGGGGCCGCGTTACTCCGCTCGGATACTCACCCTTGCCGCGAGGTATTGCGGCGCGGGCCCTGCCGAGGCAACAGGCTGGGACCCGCCCATTCCGAAGCAAGGGAGATTCTGTTGGCACTCACACGAAAGATGCTCAAGGCAATGGGCATCGAGGACGAGAAGATCGACCAGATCATCGACGAGCATGCCGAGAGCGTGAACGCGCTCAAGGCCCAGCGCGACGAGTTCAAGGAGGCCGCGGGCAAGGCGGACGGCTACAAGAAGGAGCTGGACGCGCTCAAGGCCAAGGGCGATGGCGAGGGCGAGTACGAGGAAAAGTACAAGGCCGTCGTCAAGATGCTGGACGACTACAAGGCCGAGGTCGCCGGGGAAAAGGCGGCAGCCGAGAAGCGCGGCCTGTACCGAAAGCTGCTCGAGTCGGCGGGCGTCGACCCCAAGCGCATCGACACCGTTCTCAAGGTCTCCGACCTCGAGGGCGTGACCGTCAAGGACGGCGCCATCGAGGACGCGGACAAGCTGACCGAGGGCATCAAGGCCGACTGGGCCGACTTCATCGCCAACACGACCGTCAAGGGCGCCGACGTGGCCCACGCCCCCAAGGGCGAGGGCGGCAAGGACATCAACGAAATGAGCACCGCCGAGTACATGAAGTACAAGGCGGAGCAGAGAGGCTAAGGGGTTTCTATGGCAAACACCATCCTTACACCCAACATCATCGCCAACGAGGCGCTGGACGTTCTGCGCACCAACGCCGTCATGGCCAACCTCGTCCACCGCGACTACTCCTCCGAGTTCGTCGCGGGCGTGGGCGACACCATCACCATCCGCAAGCCCGCCACCTTCGAGGCCAAGGAGTTCACCACCGAGGTCGAGGTGCAGGACGCCACCGAGGACAAGGTCGCCGTCAAGATGGACAAGCTGCTCGATGTGACGTTTTCCGTCACGTCCAAGGATCTGACGATGAACATCGTCGACTTCTCCGCGCAGTTCCTCGTCCCGGCGATGCAGGCCTTCGCCGACAAGATCGACGGCTACCTGCTCGGGCTCGAGAAGGACGTCACCGACAACCGCGTCGACCACACCAAGGGCGCCATCGCCGTGGCGGACATCATCGCCGCCCGAAAGTTCCTCGTGGACGCCAAGGCGCCCTCCACGGAGCGCCGCTTCGTCTACGGCTCCCAGGCCGAGGCCGACCTGCTCAACACCGACCTGTTCGTCAACGCCTCCGCCGTCGGCGACAACGGCACCGCCCTCAAGGAGGCGTCGCTGGGCCGCAAGTACGGCCTCGACTTCTACTGCGACCAGAACGTGCAGAAGACCACGGCCGAGACTGCCAACTACACGCCGTCCATCGCGTTCCACAAGAACGCCTTCGCGCTCGTGACCCGCCAGCTCGAGATGCCGCTCGGCGCCCCCAAGGCGTACTCCACCTCCTACGACGGCTTCGGCCTGCGCGTCGTGCAGGGCTACGACCAGAAGACCAAGACCGACACCGTCTCCATCGACATGCTCTGCGGCGTCAAGACCCTCGACAAGAGCCTTGCCGCCGTCATCACCGACAAGCGATAGGCGCAGAGATGCTCGAGCAGGTGCTTCTGTCGCTGCGCAACTGGTTCGTCGCAGGCAAGCGCACGGGGCGCGTCCGCATCGAGGGCGGCCGCCTCGTGCCGCCCGCGGGGCTCGACCTCAAGGAGGGCCAGTACATCCGCATCACGGGCTCGACGTTCAACGACGGGCTGCACTCATGGCCCTACAACGGCCTCACGGACGAGGAGTTCGTCGGCACCGTCTGGGCGCTCGCCGTGCCGCAGGCCGTGGTCGACCTCGCGGACGAGATCGCGGCATGGCAGGCCGAGCACGCCGAGGAGCTGGACGGCCCGTATGCGAGCGAGAGCTTCGGCGGCTACAGCTACACGCGCGTCGGCAGTGACGGCCGACCGCTGACGTGGCGCCAGCAGTTCAAGGCGCGTCTCGACCCTTGGAGAAAGCTATGAGCCGCCTGTACGAGCGCATGCGCGTGCCGTGCGCGCACATGGTCCGCAGGAGCGTGCCGGACGGCGAGGGCGGCTGGACCGAGACGTGGGCCACGGGCCGCGCCTTCTCCGCTTCCATCGTCCGCGACACCTCGGCCGAGGCCCGCGTCGCCGAGGCGGCCGGAGTGGCCAACACCTACACGGTGACGTGCTCCGAGGAGCTGTCCCACGGCGACGTGTTCAGGCGCGTGTCAGACGGTCAGGTCTTCCGCGTCACGTCGAACGCCGACGACGGCCGCCCGCCCGCGTGCGCGACGTTCAGCTTCACCCAGTGCACGGCCGAGGAATGGAGGCTGCCGGATGCCGACTAGGACGGCGGCGCTCGCCGCGTGGCTCGGCCGGTTCGGCATGCCCGCGTACTCCGCGCAGGCCGTTCCCGACGACGCCGAGCTCCCGTACATCACCTTCACGCCGGTGTCCGGCGCGTGGGGCGACGGCGAGCAGAACGTCACCGTCGAGACCTGGCGGCGCACCGAGTCCGAGGCGATGGCCAACGCCGACGCCGAGGCCATCGGGCGCGCGCTTGGGCTCGGAGGCGTGATGCTGCCCTGCGACGGCGGGGGCCTTTGGGTCAAGCGCGGCTCGCCGTTCTGGCAGGCCGCCGACTCGGGCGAGCCGGGCGTCAAGCGCCGCTACGTAAACCTCTCCATCGAGAACATCACGACCTTTTAGGGAGGTCCCATGAAATACACCCAGATCCCGCAGGACACGTTCAACAACATCCAGCTGAACGCCGGCGTCCTGCTCAAGGGCTTCGCCCCGGAGAGCGGCACGCTCAAGGCGACCGACATCCTCGGCGCGACGTCCGGCGGCGTCAACTTCACCGCCACGCCGAGCTTCATCGACTACGGCGAGGACATCGACAACTGCCCGAAGAACATGAAGGAGCTCAAGCAGCTCGACGGCTGGGAGGCCAAGATGTCCGGCACGTTCGTGACCGTGACCGCCGAGCTCGCCGCCAAGCTCACCGGCGCCGCCGACACCGCCACCGACAAGGTGACGCCGCGCAACGAGCTCAAGGCCTCCGACTTCGCCGACCTGTGGTGGGTCGGCGACTACAGTGCCGTCAACGAGGACGGCACCAAGGGCGCGAGCGCCGGCTTCTGCGCCATCCACCTGCTCAACTCCCTGAGCACCGGCGGCTTCCAGATTCAGTCCGGCGACAAGGCCAAGGCGCAGTTCGCATTCGAGTTCACCGGCCACTACTCGATGGAGCACCCCGAGACGGTGCCGTTCGAGATCTACATCAAGGAAGGAACGGAGGCGGCTGCGTAATGCGAATCGACGAGTTCACGGCGGACGAGTTCCTGACCTCGGCACAGCTGCTCGCCGAGGTGGCCGAGGAGGCCATGGGCGGCAAGCTCGGCGAGGAGCTCAAGCGCTCCTACATGTCCTACCGCGCCGCGGCCAAGGCCGCCAAGGCCGAGGGCGGCGACGAGGACGAGGTCAAGGCCAAGGTCGAGGTCCAGGCCGTCGATATGTTGGGCGGCCTGCTGCCGGTCCTGCTGCGCGAGGGCGGCGAGCTGTCGCTCAAGCTCCTCGCCGCGCTCGACGGCCAGACGCTCGAGGAGTACAAGGCCTGCTTCACCATGGCCAAGTACGCCGCCGACATCAAGGCCGCGCTCGACGGCATCGACACCGTCAAGGAGGTCGCGGCCCCTTTTTTCCACTAGCCGCCGACGATCCTGAGCTGCTCTGGCTCTACCTGGGCGAGTACACCGGACCACGGCGTGCTCGCCCTTTTGCTAGGTACCTGACCGCGCGCAGGCGCAGGGAGGCCGAGGAGGACGCGTACAGGGTCTACCTGACGGAGTCCATCCGCCTCGCCGTGCAGTCGCGCTACATCGCCACGCCCTACCTGGAGCTCGTGCGGGGCGCGGCAGAGCCGGCGGACACCCGGAGCGGCGACGAGATCGCGGCGGACGTAATCGGCAAACTGGGATTGGAGGTGCTGTAGATGGACCTTCTCGACCTCTTGGTCAAGATCGGCGTCGACGACCAGGCATCCGACAAGGTCGACGGCATCGCCGGCGGCATCGAGGGGAAGCTCGGCAAGGCGGCGGGCGCGGCCGCATCGCTTGTCGCGGCCGGAGTGGCGGCAGTGGCCGCCGGCGTCGCGGCGGTGACCGGCATGAGCATGAACGCCTATGCCGCGTACGAGCAGAACGTCGGCGGCATACAGAAGATTTTCGGAAACATGGGCAAGTCCCTGGAGGACTACGCCGCCATGACCGGCCAGACCGTCGAGCAGTGCTCCGGCAAGTGGCAGCAGCTCGAGCAGGCACAGACGACGGTGCTGGCCAACGCCGACCGCGCCTACATAACGGCCGGCCTGAGCGCCAACCGTTACATGGAGCAGGTGACGGGCTTCTCGGCCGCACTCGTCTCCTCGCTCGGCGGCGACACGGTCAAGGCGGCCGAGTACGCCGACACGGCCATGGTCGACATGAGCGACAACGCGAACACCTTCGGCACGGCGATGGAGGACCTCCAGAACGCGTACCAGGGCTTCGCCAAGCAGAACTACACCATGCTCGACAACTTGAAGCTGGGATACGGCGGCACCAAGGAGGAGATGCAGCGCCTCATCTCGGACGCGCACGCGGTCAACTCCGCCGTGGACGAGTCGAGCCTGTCCTTCGACAACATCGTGCTCGCCATCCACACGATGCAGGAGCAGATGCAGATCGCCGGCACGACCTCGCGCGAGGCCGCGACGACCATCGAGGGCTCCTGCAACATGGCCAAGGCCGCCTGGGAGAACTGGGTGACCGAGCTCGGCAAGGACGACGCCGACATGGGCAAGCTCACGACGGAGCTGGTCGAGTCGGTCGAGACGGCGGCCTCCAACATCGTGCCGCGCGTGGCGACCATCGTGTCCACGGCCGTCGAGCAGCTCCCCGGGGTCATAGCGACGCTGGCGCCGGTCGCCGGCGAGGCCTTCGCGTCAATAGCCGACAGCGCCATGTCGGCGCTCTCGGGCGCCTTCGGCGGCCTCGGCGAGATTGGCGCGCAGGTCGGACCGGTGCTCTACGACGGAATCGTGAACGGCCTGTCGTTCCTCTCCGGCGCGGCGGCCGACATCATGACCCGGCTGGGCGGCTACCTGGCCGAGAACCTGCCGTCCATCATGGAGAGCGGCCTGCAGATTCTCACCGGCCTCTCAGAGTCCATAGCCGAGAACGCAGGCGTTCTTGCCGAGGGCGCGGCGAACCTCATAGTCGGCCTGGCACAGGGAATCGCCGACAGCCTGCCGACCATCATCGAGCAGGCCCCGGTCATCGTGCAGAACCTCGCCGACGCGATCAACGACAACGCGCCGACGCTGCTGGGCGCCGGCATCCAGGCAATCGTGACGCTGGCGCTCGGCATCGTGCAGGCGATACCGACGCTCGTGGCCAACATCCCCGCCATTTTCTCGGCAATCCTCGCGGCATGGTCGGCTCTCGACTGGATAAGCCTCGGCCGCAACGCTATCACGCTCCTGGGCAACGGCATCGCCGGCATGGCCGGCTTCGTCAGCACGTGCGGCACCAACATCGTGAGCGCCATCCGCGGCGCCATTGCCAACCTGCCGTCCACCCTGGCGAGCATCGGCAGCAACGGAATCAGCAGCCTGGGCTCAGCCATCCGCGGCGCGGTCGGCTTCGTGACCTCGGCGGCCTCGAGCATCGGCAGCTCCATCATGAGCGCCCTGTCCTCCATCCCGGGCCGCGTGGCCTCCATCGGCTCGCAGATCGTTCAGGGCATCGCCAACGGAATCAGCGGTGCGGCCGGCGTGGTCGTCAACAAGATAACCGGCGTGGTCGGCGGCGCCATCGACGCGGCCAAGAACCTGCTCGGCATCCACTCGCCCTCGCGCGTGTTCCGCAAGATATTCGGCTACGTGATGCAGGGCGCGGCCCTCGGCATCGACGACACGGCGGACGAGCCCGTGAAGTCAATGGAGTCCGCCGTCGGGAAGGTCGAGCGCGCCGCGGCGTTCGATGCGACGGTCAGGGCCGACGGCCCGCGTTACGGCGACCGGACCATTTCCGGCACCGGGGAGGGCGTTGTCGCGGACGGCGGCGCATCGGCCGTTATCGGCTGGCTGGCCGAGAACCTGCCCTCCATCATCGCGGAGTTCACGCCCGTCATGGGCGAATCGGAGTTCGGGCGCAGGGCGAGGAAGGCGGTCGCGTATGCCTGATATCGAATATGAATCGGGCGCGGGGGCGGTCATCCCGCTCAATTCCGGCATCTACGTCGGCAGGCCGAACGACCTCTTCAGCCGCGAATGGGACTACAAGATCGGGTACCGCGCGCTGTCGACCGCCTCGCGCGGCGCCCGCAAGGCCTCGCTCAAGGCGGTCTTCGCCGACATGGCGCTGGCCGACGAGTTCCGCCGCTGCGCGGACCTCGACGTCTCGGGCAACACGCCCGGGACGCTGAGGGTCGGGGAGTGGTTCCAGCGCTGCCTCGTCCTCGCGTCGAAGGTCGACGGGGTGCGTGACGGGCTCTTCACCGCGAAGATCACCGTCGTGCTGCTCGACGGCCTGTGGCGCAGGGGCGTCACGACGGAGTTCGCGCCCGTCAACGGCTCGTCCGGGTACGAGTTCCTCGACCTACCGCATGGCCTCCCGTACGACCTCGGGGCGACCCCGCCGAAGCGGTACGCGCGCAACCCGGGGCATTCCGGCAGCCCCGCCCGGCTCATCGTCTACGGGCCGGCGGTCAATCCCGCGGTCCGGCTCGGCGGAAACCTGTACCAGGTCGACGTATCGGTGCCGGACGGCGGCTACATGGAGGTCGACCCGCTGCGGCGCACCGTCTCCGTGGTCTCCGCAGACGGCGACGTCCGCGACGCCTTCGGCAAGGCGCACCGAGGCAGCGGCGCCGGCTCGGGCGAGTACATCTTCGAGCGCGTGCCGGCCGGCACCTGCGAGGTCTCGTGGGACAACAGCTTCGGGTTCGACCTGACGCTCTACGAGGAGGAGGGGGAGCCGGCATGGTCCTAGTGGTGAGCGACCCGGCGGCCGGGGACGTCCGCGAGATCGAGGAATTCGAGCTTGACCTCGCGTTCGGCAGCGACGAGAACGCCCTGAAGCTCGAGGCGCGCGCCGGCGAGGCCCCCGCCGAGGGGCATCTCGTGTTCATCGACGGGACCGAGTACGGCGGCGTCGTCGACGAGGTCACCTACGATGCGGGCAGGGACCCCTCCGGCACCGTCCTGTGCAAGGGCCGCACGTGGCACGGCATCCTGGCCGGCAAGCGCCTCCTGCCCGATTCGGGCAGCGGCTACCTCGCGGTGAGCGGTAAGGCGGGCGAGGTGCTCGCGTCCCTCATATCCCGCATGGGGCTGTCCGGGCTGTTCTCTGCCGCCGTGGACGATACGGCGGTCAGCTACACCTTCGACCGCTTCGCGGACGGGTACGGCGGCCTGAAGGCCCTGGCGAAGGCGAACGGGCGGAAGGTCTCGATGCGCCGCCTCGGCGGCAGGGTCGAGCTGTCGCTGCCGCCGGTCGTCGACTACGCGGACAAGGTCGACTCGGACCTGCTCGACTTCACGCTGACGTCTGTGCATAGGTGCGTGAACCATTTGGTCTGCGCGGGAACGGGCGAGCTCGAGAACCGCGCCGTGGTCCATTTCTATGCCGACGTCGCGGGAAACGTCTCGCACACGCAGAGCCTTTTCGGGGTCGACGAGATTTGCGCGCTGTACGACTACAGCAACGCCGACGAAGAAAAGCTCGAAGAGGAGGGCCGCAAGAAGCTCCAGGAATATCAGACCCAAGGCAGCGTCGAGGTTGCGGCCCACGACGATATAGACGTGGACGTTGGCGACGTCATCTCGGCCCGCGACAACGCCCACGGGCGCACCGTGACTGCCACCGTGGCGAAGAAGATCGTGAAGGTCTCGCGTGGCGTCGCCGTGTACTCATACGAGGTCGGCGGCGAGACCACGACCAAGATGAGCAGCAGCGGAGCGGCCGAGAGCAGCGGGGGCGGAGGCCACGCCTACCTGGCGGGCAAGGGCCTGACGCTGAGCAACTACACATTCAGCGCGGAGGTTGACGCAGATGCGCTCACTGAGGTGCGCGGCACCGCCGAGGCCGCCCGCAGGGACGCGACCAAAGCCGTGCAGACGTGGGCAGGCGCCTCGTTGGAGATCGGCGCGGTCCAGACGCTGCCGCCGGGCGCGAACGCCACGGCGGCTCTCGCGGGCGAGAGCCTGATCAAGACGCTCTCGCTCGGCATCCCGCGCGGCGAGAAGGGCGAGCGCGGCGAGAAGGGCGAGCGCGGCGAGCAAGGGCCGCCCGGCACCGCGTCGGCGGTGACCGTCAGGGAGATGTTCGAGGCGTCTCACCCGGTCGGCACCTACATCGAGACGACGGGCTACGACCCGTCCGACTACGGCGGCGAATGGCGGATGGTGCCGAGCATCGGCCCGTACACGTGGCTCAGGACGAAGTAGAGGAGACAGGCATGTCCAAGACAGACAACATCACGAAGTACACATGCGACCGCTGCGGCGAGAGCGCGTACCTGCAGCAAGGCGCTGCGGCGGCGGGGGACTGGCGCGAGGTCGAGCGCTTCGATCAGTACGGCAGCAGGGCGACCCGCCTGCTGTGCAAGGGGTGCACGGACGAGTACAAGAAGCTCGCCGCCAAGCACGACGGCGAGTTCCAGCAGTTCATGAGCAACGCGAAGGAGCAGTAGCATGGCATTCGAGATAGTAGACGGCATGACGGGCACGAAGCACATTAGCTCGGATGACTTGTCGGCGCTAAACATCGCCACTGTCGGTAAGGCTGATTGCGTGCTCGGTTACGGCGACAATTTCGAGCTGACGATGCAGAGCGCGAACTCAGCGACGCTCGGTACCGGCGTGGGCATGGTCGGCGGCAAGCGCTTCTGGAACCAGGCGGCTACTAGCTTGACCATCCAATCTGGTACGCAAGGCCAGAAGCGCAACGATCTGGTGGTCGCGCGCTACGCAAAGACGAGTGCGGGCATCGAATCCATCACGCCCGTCGTAATCAAAGGCATGCCCACAACGGGTACCGCCGCAGACCCAAAGGTGACGGCGAACGACTTGAAACTCTGGCGCATCCCGCTGGACGGCATCAGCGTCGGCACGCCCGTGAGGCTCTTCGACCCCGTGGCCTCGCTCGCGACCCTCGGGGATTCCGTATCCCTGTACGAGACGAAAAACTGGAGCGTCGTGCGCGTGGGCATGACGGTCTACGTCCGCGCCGCGCAGATCATCGCTGATCCTGCTGAGGGTATCAAGTGTCCGTACGTCATTCCCGA